>CAZFAK010000011.1:14240-24506 GCA_964517045.1 uncultured Spirochaetia bacterium
GAAAAAAAAAGGTCTCTTCTTTATTTTTATTTTGCTTTTTTTGGTAGTTACTGATATTTTGTGCCAGAACGCCCAGCATAGTATAAGCAGTCCGGTAGATCATGCGGTAGAAACGCTGTAAAACTTTACTGCTTTTACCGGAATGAAGAAGGACATTTATTTCTCTTTTAATAAGTTTTTTTAAGGCTGTATTATAACCGGTTTTAATTCCGGAAACAAAATACTGACCGCCCAGTTCAATATGCCGGGCAGGAGGTTTTTTCTTACCGGCAGCTGTGTTGGAAATTATTTTGCTGCTGATAATACCGGGCTGATACAGCATTGTTTGGTTTGGGGTAAATGAGTCAACAAGAGAGAGTACTGAGCTTTGCTCATTTTCTTTGGTCTGATTTTTACAGGTCAGAATCGCTGCAGCATATGCATCTGTTTTAAAAAAAAGCCTTAAAGTAACCGCAGTTTTACTGTTGGAAATATCTGTTGTTCCTTTTATAACAGCAGTTTCATATTTTTTATAATTATAATAACTGATGCTGCCTTTATATTTTAATTGTCGCCGGTAGTGTTGCTGAAACTGCCGCAGAGAGCTGAATTGACCGGGAGGAAAAGTATATATATAAACAATATTTTTTTTATCCGGAGAGATAAATTTAACCTGCGCCGGGTAGATCTCTTTATCTACTGTCCATTTTTCCGGAACATCTGTATACCAGTCAGCACGTTGATGATGAAATAAATAGCTGTAGGCCGTAGTACATAGAAACAGAAAAACTATTATTTTTTTCACTAATTTATCCTGTTTTAAATATCGGAATTATCTCTGAACTTTTAGACAAAAATCCTTGTAAAAAAAATAAAAAAAAGGCTTTTTAAAAAGCAGATTGATAAACTTTACCGTGAATTTTTGTTTTATTTAAAATAAAACTTATTATAGCCGTCTCCGAAAAATTATGCTGTAGAGCAAAAAAATGAACAAGAACCTGAATAATGAACTCAGCTTGCTGGTTAAGTGTAAAAAAAATATTTTAAGTAACGGTTTTACCTGTTTGCTGGCTCCTGACAAACGCTTTCCTTTAATCAGTTTTCAGCTTTGGGTAAAAAGCGGATCTGTTTTTGAGAAGCAATATTACGGCAGCGGCATATCCCGTTTTCTGGAACATCTTTTACTGCGTGGCAGTTCCGGCTCTGCCGGAGCCGGAAAATATTTTCAAAGATTGGCTGAAATGGGAGCAGTGGATAGTAATGCCCATACTTCACATGAATACAGTGCTTATTTTTTTACTATTAATTATAAATATTTAGCGGAAGGGGTTAAAACCCTGGCCGATCTTATCGGCAGACCTTTATTTGATGAAGAGACTGTCAGGAGAGAGAAAAAAACAATTGCTGCCGAGCTGGAGCGGGGATCAGTAAATACAGCAATACTGGTTTCTGATTTTTTAGCTAAAAGATATACTGTTCACCCTTATAAATACCCTGTCCTTGGTTATAAGGATCATTTTACGAAACTTACAGCAGCGGACCTTAAGCTTTATTATCTGGAAAAATATTGTGCTGATAATATGGTTCTCTCAATCAGTGGTAATTTTGAGATAAGGGAAGCGGAAAAGATAATCAGCAAAAATTTTGCCGCTTTCCGCTATGGTTGTTCAGGATCGGATAATTTTCCCGAGGAATCTCCCCGTACCAATGCTGCTTTTTATAAAGTAGGCCTTAATACGGATATCTCCTGTATCAAGAGCGGTTATTTGACCTGTGCTGTAGGTGATAAGGACATGTATGCTCTGGATGTTTTAAGCAGGATTATTATTCAAAGCAGAGAATCTTTTTTAAATAAAAAATATATAGCTGCAGGGCTAGTGAGTAATTGCAGCTGCAGATCCTGGACCCCTCTTTATAAAGGTACTTTTGAGCTGGAATATACACCGGCAGCAGAACAGGAGAATGATCTGCACCGGAAAATGACAGCGGATCTTGCCGCGGTTAAGGTTACCACGGACCAGCTCAGGGAGGCAAAATATTTCATATATAAAGAGGTAATTTGTCAACTGCAAAGTATTAAAGGAAAAGCTTTTTCTCTGGCTTCTAATGAATTTTTTACAGGTAATTGCTGCTTTGATCATTATTATTTACAGAATATTGATGCTGTAACTATTGCAGATATAGAACGGATCATTAATAAATATCTAAGTCCGGATAAAGCGGTTACTGTTTATTATAAGAGTACAAACCGTGATAATAAAAAAATAAAAAATCTTAAAAAAAAATTGATTGCTTCCTGTTCATAACTCTCAGCTGTATTAGCAATATTATTTTTTTTATGTTAAACTAATTTAGTACTGAATATTTATTCTGGATGGTAGATAATCTACTTGCAGTACTCTGTGTTTTATTTTTTATATAAGAGGTTTGCCCGTGATTCTTGATATAGTTACTTTAAACTCTGCTAATAAAGAACTGCTTTGGCAAAACAGTAAGTCTGTAACAGATATTGATACAAAAGTAAAAGAACTGATAGAAAATATGCTGGATACAATGTATTATGCCAAAGGGATCGGCTTGTCAGCAGTACAGGTAGGTGTTTTAAAAAAAATTTTTGTTATAGATATACCGGAGCAGACAGGAGAACCGCTGATATGTATAAATCCGGAAATTATCCGCAGCTCCCGCGATTATGCGGAATATGAAGAAGGATGTTTATCAATACCAGGTGTAACTCACAGGATACAGCGCCCGCGCAGTATTGCTTTACAGTATACAGACCTTGACAGTAAAAAGCAGGAGCTTACCGCAGATGATCTGCTGGCTACCTGCATTCAACATGAATATGATCATCTTTTCGGAAAACTTTTTATTGAACATGCAGCGGTCAAAGAATATAAAAAGATCAATAAACTGTTAGAGGATAATAATCTGCCGCCTTATTTAAAGGAAAAGTAGCTTTTTATCGTTTATTGTTCTTCCCAGTTTTCAGTAGTACGGCTTTCAATCTGCAGTATGCTGTTAAAGGGTTTGACCGAGGTCATGATTTCTGCCAGTTTTTTTACTTCACTTTTGCATATATTTTTATCTGCGTAAAAGACCAGTTCGTCATGAACCTGCATAACCATGCGTGCTGTTATTTTTCCCCGGCAGTACTGGTTGTAGATTTTACGCATAGCTATTTTAATAATATCAGAAGCGGTTCCCTGGATCACTGCATTAAACGCCATTCTTTCCGCCCTGTTTCTGACATGCATATTAGAGGAGGTTATCTCGTGCAGATAACGACGCCGGCCGTAGTAAGTTTCCACATATTGTTTTTTTCGTGCTGCATTAATAACCAGTTCCCGGAAATTTTTGATCCTGGCATATGTTTTAAAATAGGTGGTGATAAATTCCCGGGCTTTGTCTGCAGCAATATGCAGATCTGCAGCCAGGGTATAGGGAGTTTTACCATAGATAACGGAGAAATTAATAGTTTTAGCCTGCCGCCGTTGTTCAGGGCTTACCTTGTCCGCATCTGTGTTAAATATAAAAGCTGCGGTTTGTTTATGTATATCTTCTTGCTTTTGATAGGCTTTAAGCATTGCCGGTTCCGAGGCCAGCTGGGCCAGTACTCTTAATTCCACCTGGGAGTAATCAAGGGATATTATTTTCTGTCCGGACGGAGCTGTAAAAGCGCTTCGGATCTGTCGTCCCTCTTTGATTTTTACAGGGATATTCTGCAGGTTGGGATTGCTGGAACTCAGTCTGCCGGTAGTGGTCACGGTTTGATTATAACTGGTATGTACTCTGCCTGTAAGCGGATGGACAAGCCTGGGCAGGCTGTCGGTATAGGTGTTTTTTAATTTGGTTATAGTGCGGTAAATCAAGAGCAGTTCAGCAATTTCATGTCTGGGAGCAAGTTTTTCCAGAACCTGAATATTGGTTGAATAACCGGTTTTAGTTTTTTTAACCGGTTTGATTTTCATTTCATCAAAGAGTACCTGCTGCAGTTGTTTGGTGGAGTTGACATTAAAGGGATGACCGGCAATCTGATAAATGTTTTCGGTAAGTTTTTTAATCTCGCGGCCGAAACTGTTGCTTAATTCAGCCAGAATATCAGTATCAATTATGATACCCTCTGTTTCCATAGCAGCCAGTACTTTAATAAGCGGCATCTCTATCTCCCGGAAAACTTTTTTTTCACGCCTGGAGATTTGCTGCTGCTGTTCATAGATAAGATATGTGAATTCTCCGTCGGCAAAAGTATAATTTTTAAGATCACTCTCTTTTATATCAGTAATAGTCTGCTCTTTGCCCAGTAATTCACTGAAAGAATTTTTTTTTATATGAAAGCGGCGCTGTACAATGTTTTCCAGATTATAATGGCTCTTGCTGCTGTCAATAATATATTCTGCCAGCATAGTGTCATGATAAAGACCGTTTAACTCTATACCTTTATTTTTCAGGATCATATATTCGAATTTAAGGTTATGACCTGTTTTTTTAATACTGCTGTCTGAAAAAATTTTTTTTAAAGCAGAAGGCAGTTTCTTATCTGTGCCGGTATCTGTTTTGAAGCGTATATAAAAAGAGGTGTAGTCAGGAAAAACAAAAACAGCTGCGATGATATCAGCCTGGAAAGGATCCAGGTCGGTTGTTTCCAGGTCAAAGGTTATTATCCCGTGCCGGCGTGCTTTTGCTAAAATTTCACCGGCCTGCTCAGGCGTCAGCTGCCGGCGTGTAAATGTTTTGGGCTTTTCAGCCACAGAAGATGTTTGCTTTTTCTGGAGCAGATCAGTAAGGAGGACATTTTGCTGCTCTGTATTAAGATTGAATTTTTTTATAAGAGAAAACATCTCTTTGTTTTTCATCTCTTTTAAAACGGTTGCCGGGTCCAGCGCTTTTAGTTTTAAGGTATTGATATCCGGTATGTCACGGATATCATCTTTTATGGTTATTAATTGTTGGGAGAGAAAAGCGTTTTTTTTTCCGGTGACAAGCCTGGTTTGCAGGGATGCTGGTTTTACCTGATTCAGATTTTGATAAATTTTTTCCAGATTGTCATATTCTTGTAACAATTTGACAGCACTTTTGGGACCAATACCTTTAACCCCCGGAATATTATCAGCGCTGTCACCGATCAAAGCCAGGTAATCTCTTATTTGTCCGGGCCGGATGCTGTATCTTTTTTTTACTGTATCCGGAGTGACAAAACTGAAGTTAGTGGTTTTACGGTCAAATTTTATAAGGGCAGTTGCAGGCGAAACAAACTGCAGTAAATCTTTATCAGAGGAAAGAATCTCTACTGCTATTTTTTTTTTGCGGGCTGTTGTGCACAGGGTCCCTATGATATCGTCAGCTTCATAACCGTCTCTTTTAATCATAGGCAGACCCAGCTTCTGCAGGAAGGGTATCAAATAATTGATCTGTTTTTTTAGTGCATCCGGCATGGGCGGCCGGTTGGCTTTATAATTTTTATCCAGTTTATGGCGAAAGGTTTTTTTATCAGAATCCAGGGCGCAGACACAGTAGTCAAATGTGGTGCCGGTAAAAACCTTATACAGGGAGTTAAGGGAAGCAAATATTACGGAGGTCTCTTCCCCTTTTTTATTGGTCAGCGGATTGTTAATAAAAGCATAAAAGGATTTATAAAACAAAGCATAAGCGTCAATAATAAGCAGTTTTTTCATATAAAATGTTTTTCTATTTTTTTTACGCTGAGCACTTTGCCGCCTGCTACAAGTTTTTCATTTATAAACAATGCAGGGAGGGCGCTGTATTTATATGCCGGCGGTGCTTCTTCAGGTTCATAAACTTTAATCGGTGCAATAATTTTCTGTTTTATGATAGCAGATTTAAGATTGTCATATAATTGCTGGAAACAGCGGTCGCCGCTGCCGATAATTTCTATTTTCATTGGAACGGATATTTTAGATAATATACATAATGATAAAAAAGATTATGGTAAATAAGAGGATACCTCCCCCGGCTATAAGCAGTATAAGGCCGGTATGTCTGGCCGGTTCCGGCGTGTTTGCCTCTGTGTCCGGCTGCGGTTCGGTTTCCTCCTGTTGAAACGGTTTGATCTTGACTTGTTCCGTTTCAACAATCCTGGCAAAAATATTTTCGTCTATCTTGGCCAGTATGCGGTATTCCTCATCCTGATAATTTATTTTTATTATAGTAGCTTTTTTGGGTAAAATTTTTCCTTCGGGCGTGATTAATTCGAATTTTTTATTGTATTCAATACCTGCTTCCGTATTGTTCAGGATCTTAAGCATAATGTCCATACCAGGCTGAAGGTTGAATATGGGAATCCCTTTAACCGGGGATAATACCGGGCTGCAGTCCAGTAATAAATTTTCCGGAGAGAGATCAAAAATATCCGTTGCCTCGCTCCCGCTCTTCTCTGACATATCAGTATCTGTTTCCTCTGTCCTGTTTGTTTGTTGCTGATAGTGGGCATCTATCTGGGCAGCGCTAAGCGCTTCAGTGGTTATTTGCAGGTTGGTTTTGCGGTCAAATAAAAGCCGGTAAATGGAAGGGCTTATATTTTCCAGGGTTTCCCTGAATTTTTTTTTCTGGTGATCCTGGATAATATCATCTATAACTTTTGGCTCGTTCAGTTCTTTTTCCAGGGCGTCCTGGATATCTTTGGTTATTTTCTGGGCAAAATCACCGCTTAGTTTTTTATCGGATATAAAATCAATAAATGCATGCCAGGGGGTATCCAGGGTGATATTGTTAAGATACTGGGTATATTGTGATATCACAGAGTCAATTTTTTCAATCTGTTTGGTATTGCTGTTTATTTTTGCAAAAGCTATACCAAAGTAGTTATTTTTATTGGAGGATAAAATAATTTTTAGATAAATAAACTCTGCCTCGTTATCTTTTTCTGTCTTTGTGCTGTTTTCACTCATAAAAAACCCTTGGCCTGAATTACAGTCATTATATTATAAGGATTAACAATAGTCAACTATTTTGCTAAATTTACGGTTTAATGGTTTATTATATATCTGATCTTCTTTGTGTGCCCAAAGGGAACCAGGAAAGCGCTACCCTGTTTGCGGTTTTATCTCAAAGCCCAAAAGCTCCGGCCGGCTTTGGGCAGAGTAATTATGTTTCTCCGGGCTGCTGCTGGTCTGTTTCCGGGATCATGGAACGGTAGGAAGAGGTACTGGCAGATTCCTTGCCGGTGAGGTCGATTTTAAGATAATCATTACTGCGCGGGAAAAGGGATTTAAGTTCTATGGTTATTATTTTATCTACAACTGTTTGCCGGTTAAGATCCGTAGCTGTACAACGCAGAGTGATGCCGTTGATATTGCCAAGACTGCGTTTTATTTCTCCTACTTTGTAGCGGTCTGCAGTAGAAGCAAGTATTTTTCTTTTTTTCACGGCAGGATTGCGGCGGTCAACTTCATAAATGGTAATACTGTGCTCTGTGAGATAATGTATTTTAGTATTTATGAATGCATTGGTATTGATAAAGCGTTTGACTTTTAGTTTCTGTAATATTTTAGCCAATATAACACCCAGCATGATAAGCAGTAAAACTAATAAAAGCAGCTGGTATATCGGCAGCTGTATATCTGTGTTAATAAAAAAATGCTTTATTTGTTCAATAAGTGAGCCTTCCTGGGGACAGGTAATGCCATTGGTAAACAGGTTTGATAACATCAGAGTTCCTTTTTATCTAAATAGTATAATTTTAACAAAAAAAAATAAAAATTAACAGTATGGATAATTTAAAATAATGAATTTGCATAAAATTATGTTTTGCGGCAAAATATGGTGAAATACAGGTTTGCAGAGGTAGATGTGGGCGGTAAAAAATTTTATGCTGTTATTTTTTCATCCGGAGAAAGGCATATTTATGATAACTGGGCCGAGTGTGAAAAAAAAGTGAAGGGCAGAAGTAAAGTTAAATATAAAGGTTTTCTCAGCCGGCAAGATGCGGAGCTGTTTCTGGGAGGCAGGCCGATACAGAAAAATAATGATGATATCGCTGTATATGTTGACGGAGCTTTTCTGTCCCATTATTCTTCTTATGCAGGATACGGCTGGGTGGCTGTGCAAAATGACAGGGAGATAGCACGCGGTTACGGCTGTACAGAATATCCGGCCAAAAGCAGAAATGTTGACGGCGAGTTAAAAGCTGCGCTTGCAGCTGCAGCCTGGGCAGTGCAGCATAATCATAAAGTCTGCATAGTGCATGATTATACCGGGGTTTCTAAATGGGCAGAGGGAAAATGGAAAGCTCGTCAGCCGGTTAGTATAAAATATAAAAAGTTAATTAAAAAATACCTGCCCTATATTACTTTTGCTAAAGTAACTGCTCATTCCCATAACAAATGGAATGATCTAGCTGATGAACTGGCCCGGAAAGGTATAACCGAAGCAGCCGCAAGCGATTATAATTCATCACTTTTATAATATGATTTTCTGCCGCCGAAGAAAAACTGCATAAACAGATAAAAAAAAGCTCCGGCAAGCAGAGCAAAAGCTATAATCAGAAACACAGGAATATCACTGAATGTAAACCATAAGAAATCAAGGTTAACAGTATTTTCCGTATTTTGATAGACAAGCAAAATTATTGTCAGAAATATAAACAACCATATCATAACTTTGATTTGACGGTAAGATATATTGAGCATGCTATTAATATACGTTGTAATGAAAAAAAAGTCAACAATTACTCTAAGCCGTATTGGCGTTTTTAAAAAAAATTGCCTGAAATTATTGTTAAATTTTTTATTACTTTTTTTTTATTTTTTCCGATATTTTAAGCAATGCTGTATAGAGTAATAGTTTTATTTTTATTTTTTAGCAGTTACCTGTCAGCTGCTTATGAAGTAACAGTTCGTGATATTACCTATATTAAGGGAATTAAAAAAAACATAGTCTCCGGTTATGGACTAGTGGTCGGCCTGGACGGGACAGGGGACAGCCGTAATGAACTTACCAGAAAAACCATTAATAAATATTTAGCGCATAACGGAATGGATATGTCAGAGGAACGTCTGCTTACGGAAAATGCTGCTGTAGTGGCTGTTTCTGCCGCCTTAAACGGTTTTATAAGAAAGGGTGATCTGATTGATGTACAGGCTGCTTCTATTGGTGATGCGGAAAGTATTGACAATGGTATGCTTTTACAAACCGTATTGCGCGGCCCTGATAAAGAGATATATGTTGTGGTAAACGGTATTGTAAATTCCGGCAGCGGTGAGAATATAAACCCCCGCCGCGGCGTTGTTGCTTCCGGAGGTATTGTAGAACGGGCTGCAGGTCGGAAGAATACTTATATGGAACAAAATGATCTGGTTTTGGTCCTGAAAAAAGCTTCTGTGGCTAATGTATCCCGGCTTAAGCAGAAAATAGAAGAAGAAAACAGCAAGCTGCAGGCAGAGATTATTGATTACAAGCAGCTGCGTCTTGTTAAAAAAGATAATACGGCTTTAAAATATGAAACCATTGCTGCAGTTATGGACCTTAAATTAAAAATAAAATCAATTGCCAGGGTTATTATTGATAAGCAGACCGGTGTTGTGGTGGCTGGTGATAATGTCCGTGTGGATAGTGCGTTTGTTTCTTTGCCGGGTATGAATGTACAGATAGAGGAAGAAAAAAAGCTTAATAATGTATTATCACGGAATAACACTGTCAGTGAGCTGGCTACTGCCTTTAATAATCTGGGTGTTGAGCCTGAAGAAGTAGTTTCGATTTTTTTAGCTTTAAAGAAATGCGGTGCACTGAACGCAGAGATAATTGTGCAATAAAAAGAAAGGTAAAGAGATATGAATATAAACAGTTTCGGCTTGAATTCTACTGCCAGTATGCAGAGTATGATGCAGAAAAAGTTCGGCACCAAAATACTGAACATGAAACAACGTGCTGAGCAGATAGATTTGCAGCAGATTAAAAGCATTAAAGACCCCAGACTGCAGTTACGCCGTGTTGCCCAGGAAATGGAGTCTTTAATGATTAAGATGATGTTTAAGCAAATGAAAAAAAATGTTAATAAAGAAGGTTTGCTGCATGGCGGTTTTGCAGAAGAGATTTTTGATGATTTTCTTACAGATGAGTATGCCAAGCAGGCTGCCCGTTCCCAGAGTCTGGGCATTGCCGAAATTATATATAACCGTTACAGCAAGCATATATAATCTTTAACAGCGCTTATTTTCTCAATCTATCTTTTATGATAGAGTAAATTTTTCAGAGGCTGAATTCAGACAATTTTTTTATATAGCAGAATATATTATTTATGATTGAATAATTAGAGAAATAATATTAGAA
>CAZFAK010000012.1:0-24428 GCA_964517045.1 uncultured Spirochaetia bacterium
GAGCTACCGGTATCCGCTTTTGGACTTTAAAAGAAAACCGCATGCAGGGTGCCCTCCCTGCTCCGGACGCTGTGATCTTTAGCCACGGTAGACCCACTCCTGCATATTGCCGTAAGTCAACTTCGGCCCCAGGTGCTGGGTTACAGCTTGTTTTATTAGCTGGTTATGAAAGATTTATCTTTCTTTAATCCTTTAGCGTTAAACTGTGGCTTAAAATTAACACAGAGTAACTGATAAAAATATTTTTTTTAGCCACGGTAGACTTACTCCTGCATACTGCCGTAAGTCAACTTCGGCCTTGAGTTCACCGTTACAGTATGTTTTACCAGCTGGTTATAAATAGCAGCCGCACAACCTGTGCAGGGTGGCATCCCCGGTTCTTTTTAGGCAAAAAGCCGGGTAAAAAACAGTAAAGACGAAGCAGAAAACATAGCCGTTTTTGAAGGGGCCTTTTGAGCCGTTGTTCAAGCACGAGGCTTGAACAGGCGAAAACGGAGTGCAGTCGTCCCCAGGAAGGGGACGACAAACGTCCCCGAAAAAGCGGATATGTTTCCTGCGCCGGAAGCTGTGATTTTCAGTCACTGTAGACTGGTGTCTGCATACTGCCGCAGGTCAACTTCGGCCTCAGGTGCCGGGTTACAATGTGTTTTTTTGCCTATTTTATTGAAGTTTATTTTTCTTCAGCACTTTAGCCGTTAAACTGCGGCTTATAATTGATACAGAGTAATTGATATAAATATTATTTGATAGCCACTGTAGACTGGTGTCTGCATATTGCCGCAGGTCAACTTCGGCCTCAGGTGCCGGGTTACACATTATGTTTTCTGCTACGAACGCTGAAATTTTTAGCCATGGTAAACTTGCTGTTGCTGCACATTTCTGCAGGTTAAATCCTGAATTACGTATAGTCTTAAAGTTTGTTTTTCAAAGTGATTGTAAACTTAGATTATTAGCTTATAATTTTAATTTTCGTAAAATTTCGTTAATATCAGAAGTAGAATAATATTCGATCTCAATTTTTCCTTTATTCCGGGAAACAGGTATTATACGGGTTTTAGTCTGAAAAAATGATCTTAGTTTATCTTCAACTTCTTTCAGGAAAATATTGGCCTTTTTTTTTCCGGCAGTTGATGTTCTACGTGGAACTTTTTTTTGCAGCAGTTTCTCGGTTTCTCTGACAGAAAGATTTTTTTTTATGATATCAGCCGCTGTTTTTTCCGCCCGTTCTGCCGGCAGACTGCTTAGAACTTTGGCATGGCCGGAACTTAAACGGCCCTGATTAATACTGTTTTGTACTGAAGAGGGAAGTTTCAGAATACGCAGCATATTGGTAATATGAGTTCGGCTTTTGCCCAGGGTACGGGCCAGTTTTTGATGGGTGTAGCTTTTTTTATGCAGCAGCTGCTGATAACCGTTTGCTTCTTCTACAGGCGTCAGGTCTTCTCTCTGCAGGTTTTCTATCATAATATAGGCCAGGGAATTGTCGCGTACATCGTTATTGATGATAGAAGGAATACTGTTAAAACCTGCCAGCCGGGCGGCACGCCACCGTCTTTCACCGGCTATAATAATATATTTGTTTTTATTTCTTTGTAAAACAACAGGCGAAATAAGTCCCACGTTTTTAATAGATGCAGCCAGTTCTTTTAGTTTCTGCTGATCAAAAACAGTACGCGCCTGTTCCGGGTTGGGTTTTATTTTATTAATATCTATTGATACTATATTGTTTTTTATATCTTTTTTTTTGTTATTGTAGCCGGAAGCTGTGCTTTCATCCAGGGATGTGTTTTTGATGAGTGCTGATAATCCTTTTCCCAGACTTTTTTTTTTGGCCATTATTTTACTCCTGTTTATCTAAAAATTCCTCTGCCAGTTTATTGTATGCCTGCGCTCCCAGGCTTTGGGGCTGATAATCCTGTATGGGTTTACCATAGGAGGGAGCCTCTGAAAGTTTAATATTACGGGGGATTATGGTTTTATAGGTTTTTTCTTTAAAATGAGCTACAATGTTTTCCATGACTTCCCGGGACAGGTTGGTTCTGGTGTCAAACATAGTAAGACATACGCCCTCTATTTGCAGGCGGGGATTTATATCATTTTTAATCATTTTTATAGTGTTTAAGAGCTGGGCAATACCTTCCAGAGCATAGTATTCACACTGGATTGGTATAAGAACAGAATCAGCAGCAACCAGGGCATTGAGAGTGAGCAGCCCCAGAGAGGGGGGGGTGTCGATAAGTATATAGTCATATTTTTCCCGGACAGGTTCCAGACTTTCATTGAGTTTGTTTTCCCGGGCAATTGTGTTTACCAGTTCAACCTGGGCTCCGGCCAGCTCCTGGTCTGAAGGTAAAATATCAATATTTTGATAGAGAGTTTTTTTTATTATGTTGGTAACCGGTGCTTTATTAATAATCATTTCATATATACCGTTACCCTGATCCGGGGTGATATTAAGCCCGCTGCAGGTATTAGCCTGCGGGTCAAAGTCGACCAGTAATACTTTCTGTTTCAGTTTACCCAAAGCTATAGCCAGATTAATGACTGTAGTAGTTTTTCCTACTCCTCCTTTTTGATTGGCAATTACTATTGTTTTATTCATAGTTTAGTTTGGTCCATATTGAGTTAAGCTAATTATATATTATTTTTTGATTTTTAGTAAATTTCTTTCCATGGCAGCAAAAGGGACTTGCAAAGGAATTATCCGGCAGCGGTATTGCTCTAAACCGGTTATCTCTTTATTTATAACAGTTTTTTTCCCCTTATACAGCATATAAACCGTATCGGGGAGAGTGCATTTGCGGGTGATTTTTTTTATTTTCCCGGTATCTGCGAGAGCTCTGGCAGTGATAATACTGAATTTTTTTTTTACCTCATTTATATTCTGACACAGGGCAGTTGTGTGAGGCAATTGCAGTGTGTTGATTATATGGTTAAGAAAGTTGATTTTTTTCTGTTTGGATTCAATCAGAGTAATGCGGTGCGGTAAAAATATAGAAAGTGGTATTCCGGGGAAACCGCCTCCTGACCCCAGGTCAGCAATATTGCCCGGTATTTTCCGGAAACAGGACAGAGGTGTAAGGACATCAAGTATATGTTTGATCACTATCTCTTTTTCATTATTAGTGCCTATGAGGTTCAGTTTCTGATTCCAGAGTAAGAGTTCTTCTATAAAAACAAGAAGTTTATTTTTTTGTGCTTTAGTGCTGTTAATCCGTAGTCTGGTTAACCCCTGGTATAAAAGTTTTATATTTTTCAGCTTCATTTGCGGCAGATATTAAAAACAAGTATTTGTATGTCGGAAGGAGTAATGCCTGGTATACGGGCTGCATATTCGAGATTTTCCGGTCTGATTTGATTTAATTTGGTTACAGCTTCCTTTTTCAGACCCCTGATTTTGGTATAATCAAGGTCAGAGGGGATAGGAGTTTTTCTTCGTTTTAAAGCGTTTTGATAAACCTGTTCCTGTTTTTTAATATAGCCTTCATATTTTATATCTGCGGCTGCAGTGAGTATAAATTCAGGTTCAGTATTAAACTGGGCAGCAGCAGCTTTAATTAAAGCTGTGAAATCCAGATCAGAACGTTTGAACAGATAGGAGAATTGGTAATTTTTAAGTGATGACCTGTTCCGGATAAGAGGGAGGTATTTGGTTTGCAGCCGCTGGGAAAAATTTTCATTTTTTAACTGACTTACAATCTCCTGTTTACGTTTAAAAAAACGCCATTGCCGGTCCGATAGCAGACCACAGGGCCGGCCTGCTGCAGTTAAGCGCAGCTCAGCATTGTCCAGCCGCAGTGACAGTCGGTTTTCCGAGCGGGAGGTAAACATGCGGTATGGTTCATTTGTGCCTTTAAGAACCAGATCATCAATCATTACACCTATATAGGAGTTATATCTTTCCGGAATAAAAGGAGGTAATTTTTTTATTTTCATAGCTGCATTGATACCGGCTATAAGACCCTGGCCGGCTGCTTCCTCATAACCGGAAGTGCCGTTGATTTGCCCGGCGAAAAAAAGATTTTTAATCAGTTTGGATTCAAGGCTGTGTTTTAAATGTACAGGGTTAATGTAGTCATATTCAACTGCATAAGCCGGTTTAATAATTTTAACTTTTTCCATACCAGGCAGGGAGGTTATAAGGCGGTAATACAGGTCCTCAGGCAGGCTTGAAGAAAAGCCGTTGACATAATACTCTTTTTGCGTATGGTCTTCCGGTTCCAGAAAGAGCTGATGTCTGTTTTTGGCTGGGAAACGAAAAATCTTATCTTCAATAGAGGGGCAGTATCGGGGACCGATGCCTTTGATATCCCCCCGGAAAAGAGGTGATTTTTTTTTATTACGTTTGATAATATTATGTATATGGGTGTTGGTATAGGTAGAGTAACAGGGTAGGGTAGGGTTGTTGTTTTTTATTTTCTGCCATGAAAAAAAAGGGTGTGTACTGTCACCCCGGCTTATGGTCAGTTTATCAAAATCAATGCCTGCAGCCAGAACCCGGGCCGGGGTACCGGTTTTCAGACGTTTAAGTTTAAAGCCGTTTTTTTTAAGTGATCTGCTAAGTTCGATTGTGCCCAGTTCTCCGTAACGGCCTCCCTGTTTGGTAAAATTTCCGATATATAATTTACCGTTAAGAAAAGTGCCGGTGGCTATAACAGCGCTTTTACAGCTGTATACCCCCCCCCGTTCAGTTATTACCCGGGTTACAGTATTGTTTTTAACTGTAATACCGGTAACAATATCCTGCATCAGGGTAAGCATTGGTTCAGTTTCCAGCAGTTCTCTTACCCGGGTAGTGTACTGATATTTGTCTATCTGGGCTCTTAAGGAGTGTACGGCAATGCCTTTTGAACGGTTAAGTACTTTATACTGCAGGGCACAGGTATCAGTCAGTTTTCCCATAACCCCCCCTAAAGCGTCAATCTCTTTAACTATATGGCTTTTAGCCAGGCCGCCGACTGACGGATTACAGGATATATAGGCCAGTTGATCAATGTTTATATTAAACAGTGCGGTTGGTAATCCGTTTTT
Organism: uncultured Spirochaetia bacterium; assembly: GCA_964517045.1. Taxonomy (GTDB): domain Bacteria; phylum Spirochaetota; class UBA12135; order COTS27; family CAZFAK01; genus CAZFAK01. The sequence continues at coordinate 5,032 of CAZFAK010000012.1, forward strand.
AGCGCAAGCCAGAGCAGCTTCAATACCGGCATGTCCGCCGCCTATAACAATACAGGTAAACTGATTATTTATGGTCATCTATTTTCCCAGACAGAATTTACTGAAAATACGGTTAATTATATCTTCTTCGTTATACCGGATATTCAGTTCATCCAGCAAGTTATTTAATTTGCGTATTTCCTCAATTAGTATTTCTTCGTTTTCTTTTTTTTCACAAAGTTTTAACATTTGCTGTAAAACTGTTATTATTTTCTGAATAACAATTTTTTGCCGTTCATTCTGCAGGGCAGGGTTGGTCTGATCCGGGGAATAATTTTTACAAATAAAGCGGTAGATATCTTTCTCTATATAATTTAAATCCCGGTTGTCAAGCAAAGAGGTTTTACGGCTGATTTTAATGCCGTTTTGATCTGCCCGGGTTTGCAGCTGTTTGATACGGGCCGGTTTTAAAAGATCTTTTTTATTCAGATAAAAAATTATGCTTTTCCCGGAAAAATGGTGCTGTTTTTTTTTAAAATAATCTATATCCCTCTTGGTTTGCAAAAGGTAGATAATTATATCCATTTTTTTTATCAAGTTGAGGGAACGGGTAATACTTTTTTTTTCCAGTTGATCAGAGGCGGTTCTGATACCGGCAGTATCGTAGAGGGACACGGGAAATCCTTTGATAAAAATTTCTTCTTTTACAAAATCCCGGGTTGTGCCTTTAAATTTAGTTACCAGGACCCGTTCCTCTTTTAATAAAAGGTTCATAAGGGTTGATTTGCCGCTGTTAGGCTGGCCGTAAATACCGACTTTAATACCTGAATCAATTTTGCAGCCTTTATCATAGTTAGCCACTATAGTCTGCAGATAGTTTAGATGCCGGCATAAAAGGCGGCTGAATTTTTTATAAGTTGTTTTTTTATTATAATTAGTATATTGTTCCGGAAACTCGATAGCGGTTTCCAGGTCTGCGCATATGTCAATTAAACTTTTTTTTATGGATTCAAATTTATAAGCGTGTTTATTTTTCAGAAGACGCAGACTGTTTTCCTTGAGATAATCATTTCTGGTGTTGATCAGGGTATTAACAGCCTCTGCCTGATAGATGTTCATTTTGCCGTTCAGAAACGCTCTTTGGGTAAATTCACCCGGGCCGGCAACCCTTAAGCCGTGTTGTATGCCGGTTTTTATAATTTCATTTACAATCAGCAGGGAACCGTGACAGTGAATTTCAGCCATGTTTTCACCGCTGTAAGATACAGGAGCTTTAAAGATAAAACAGATGATTTTATCAATTTTTTTTTTTCCGTTAATAAAAGAACTGTAATAGATACGCCGGGCCTGGCGCGGCTGCGGTCTGGTATGGGCCCTGGTGAATGATATAGCCTCAGGTCCGGAAATGCGTATAATATGTACAGCTGCTTTGGCCCGGGCTGTGGCGAGTTGAAGAATAGTATCAGAATGATTTTTCACTCTGTATAGATTTTAATTTTTTTTATTTTACCTTCACCTTCTGATTTGGTTTTGATACCGTTAATTTTGCCCAGTTCGGTATGGATTAATCTTCTCTGATAGGGATTCATCGGGTTTAAAAAAGTTTCTTTTTTGGTTTTAAGCACATTTTTGGCAGTACTAACAGCATTGGATATAAGCTGGGATTCTTTTTTACGGTTATATGAGTCAATGTCTACCAGGATTTTATATTTGTTACCGTATTTAAGATTAATACCGTTAACTATATTTTGTATTGCTTTAAGTGAGTTACCGTTTTTACCAATAAGGTGCGAAGTTATATTACTTTCAATATTAAGTATATATTTATTATCCTGTGTGGTTGAGACATCAATAAAGGATGATGAATCCACAATATTCATAATTTTACGGACATGGTCGATTATATCGTTAATCTCGGTTCTTTCCTTGTAGTAAACTCTGATTTTGGCTTTCTCTTTTTTGCCAATACCCAGTAATCCCTTTTTCTCCCGCTGCAGAACTTCATAAGTAATATCATCTGCGGTAAGACCCAGCCGGTCCAGGGCATTTTGCAGAGCGTCTTTTTCATTTTCTCCTTCAAAATCAACATACATCATAATAGACTCCTTTATTTAGGTTTTAATTTTTTTTTTTACCAGTAAAGTTTGTAAAAATGAAAATAAGCCGTTTAAAGTCCAGAATAAAACCAGAGCTGAAGGGAGATTCCAGCAGATAAAAAAGAATACTGCAGGGAAGATATATTTCATCATTTTAGCCTGTTGTCCGCTTCCTGAACTTTGTGGTGTAAACATGGACTGAAATATTGAAGAGATGACCATTAAAAAGGGTAATATTTTAACACCGCTGCCAAGAAATGGTATGGAAAAGGGCAGGGTATAGACAGTATCCGGCAGGGTGAGATCATCTATCCAGAGAAAACTTTGTCCGTTTAGTTCTATCATATTCAGAAAAACAAAGTAGAGAGCAATAAACAGCGGAATAGGTATCAGCATAGGAAAGCAGCCGCTTAAAGGATTGATCTTCTCTTTTTTATAAAGGTTCATGGTTTCTACCTGAGCCTGTTTAGGGTTGTTTTTATGGTTTTGCTTAATGGCGTTTATTTTAGGCTGCAGCTGCTGCATTTTGGCCATTGATTTGTAGCTTTTTTGGTTAAGCGGAAAAGTAATCAGTTTGATCAGTAAAGTCATAAGAATAATCGATAAACCAAAGTTACGGATGAAACGGTTGATGAACATAAGAAAATTGTACATCATATCTGACAGAAATTTCATTACCGAGGATTGATCAAAAATAGCAAAGTAATCGTTACCTTTTTCCGAAAGACGGTTAAGCAGATGGCGTGATTTAGGCAGGGAGTAAATAGTAAAACTGTATTCTGTCAAAGCATTTGCCGGCAGATCAGTCTGGATTTTATAAGCGCCTATATTATTGGTTGGCCGCTGTCCTGTGGTTTTAAAAAAGCTGCATGGTAGATTATGTTTTTGCGGTTCCATATAGCGGCAGTAGAAACGGTTATCGTAAGCAATCCATTTGGTATTACGTGCGGTCTGGAAAAAATTAGTGCCGCTGTCCAGAAAACCCGGTGAGAGCGGATCTTCCAGATCTTCTCCGTCATAATAGGAAACCTTTTCAATGGCGGAGCGTTTGGACTGGGTCCAGCGGTTAACACCGATGGAGGAGCCGTTAATAATGTAAAAATGAAGAGGAGCCAGCTGGTTTCGGTTGTTTTGTACCTGAATTTTCAGTTTTAACTGGTAATTTTTTAAAGTATAGCTTTTGGTAAGTTTATATTGATATTTTTCCTGTCGCAAAGTGGTCTGTAGTATGATTTTATTAGTTGTACGGGAAACAAGGCGGTAGTACTGGGGCGCAGGCCGTGTCTGTAATCTGTTTTGAAAACTGAGCCGGCCTGTATGATATCCCGGCAGGTGATTTTGTTCTATATCCAGCTGCAGGTTGTTGTAGTAATTGCTTTTTAGAACATTGGTTACGATAACTCCGTTTTCCGTACTTATTACGACTTTGGTTTTATTATTTTGTAAAGTAATGTATTGTTTAGTGAAATTTTTAACAGCAGTTGCAGGTTTTGTCTCAGGCGGCTCAGGCACAGCTTCTGTGTCCGGTTTTTGTTTTGCGGCATGGGGCGCTGATCCATCCCGGGGCGCGGCGGGCCGGCCCGAGGTCTTAGCCGGGGGGAAAAAATAGTTTATGATAAATATAGAAAGAACAGCAAGGGTAATTGCAATTGGCAGTCGGAATTTTTCATTATTCTGTTTTTGTAGATCCATTTTGTTTTATCCTTTTTCCGGGAACATTATCAATTCCCCCTTTAGAAAAAGGATGACAGCGTAAAATCCGGTACAGAGCCAGGGCAGATCCTTTTAGAGGACCCCATCTTTGCAGGGCGGTTACAGCATACTCGGAACATGAAGGTAAAAAACGACAGCGGGGGGCACGGTTAAAAGAAAAGACCATTTGATATACGCGGATCAGCATTATCAGACAGGTTGTACTAGTACTGGATAATGTCTGCCAACAGCGTATGAATATATTTTTTTTTGTTTTCAAAGGTCTGCAAACAAGGGGCAATTAGTATAACAAATATTAAAAAATTGCCTTTAAATTTGGTATTTTTAAGAATATTTTTAATTACTCTCTTTTCATAATTTCTTTTAACAGCATTGCCGATTCTTTTTTTTACAGCTGTTTTTATGTGAAATTCAGGATATCTTATGTAATAAGCTACATAGTACCTTGTATGCTTTTTTTCCCCTTTATTAAAAAGTTTTTTGTAATCTTTATATAAGACTTTACTCATCTGCTGAGGATAGCCTTTTTCTTCCTTTGCTCCTTCGTGCATTAATAATGCTTTTACCGTTTTTGGTTTTCATCCTTTTTCGGAAACCACATTTACGGGCTCGTTTAATTTTACTTGGCTGGTATGTTCGTTTCATTTAGTTACTCTTTAAAAAATTTATTTTCCTCTTTAAATGTAGTTTGGTTAAATTATATTATCAAATATTTTATCTGTCAAATTTGAAAAAAAAAGCGAAATTCCGGAAAAAAAATTTCCTTAAATAAAACAATGATATTATAATTAATAAGTATTTTTTGGGAGGGTATCCCTTGTATTTTTCAACTGTTATTTTAAAGTATTTTATATGAAAAATCTTTTTTTAAAAGGAAAAAATCTCCTTAAAGAAAAAATTTCAGACAATGAATTTAAAATCTGGTTTGCAGATCTCACTTATAATAAATTCGATAAAAATTGTTTATATCTGCATACAGCGAATTTTTTTAAAAAAGAGAAAATACTTCTTTCGTATAAAAAACTTTTACAGCATATTTTTTGTGATCTCTCTGATGATATTAAAGATATTGCAGTATCATACGAGCGCTCTGCAGATACAGGTGCTGCGCAAAAAGATTCTTTTTTAGAGCATAACAGTCCGGAGTATGGATCCGGGAACATTAAATCAAATCAGGCAGCTGCCCCGGCAAATTCCGCTCATATAACTGTTAAGGATGGTTTAAAGGAGCAGTATCGTTTTGATAACTATCTTGTAGCTGATTTTAACCGGTTGTGTTATGATTTTACTGATAAACTTATTTCCAATATCAGCCGTATATCTCCTTTCTATATTTATGGCGGCGTGGGTACTGGTAAAACTCATATTATTCAGGCAATAGGTAATTATATTAAAAAAAATTATCCTTTTTTTAATATAAAATATATTACGCCCAATGAGTTTGTCAGTGATTTCACCAAAGCCCTGAAAAATAAAACCGATCGTGAGTTCCGTTTAAAATACAGACAGCTTGATTGTCTGTTGCTGGATGATATACAGTTTTTTGCCGGAAAAGAAAAATCAAGCATAGAATTTTTTCATATTTTTAACGAGATTTTTGTACCAGGCAAACAGATGGTTTTCTGCAGTGATATGCCTCCGGATGAATTAAACGATATTGACGAGAGATTGAAAAGCCGTCTGTCTTCCAGTGTTATTGTAGAGCTTAATCGGCCCGAGTTTGCTGACCGGAAAAAATTGATCAGTTTTTTCCTTAAACAATATAACATTACAATTGAAAAAAAGATTATTGATTTTCTGGCGGCTAATCTGCCTGGTGATGTACGCAAGATTAACGGTGCGGTTATCACTCTGGCCAGTTTACAGCATATTTATAAAAAAGACATTGATGAGGCTTACTGCCGTAAACATATCAGGCAGCTGATTGCGGCCAGGGATGTTAGTAACATCCCTGCGGAGCGTATTATTTTTTCCGTTGCCAACTACGCCAGCATTCCCTGGCGTGATCTTAAATCACGTAAACGCAGCCGTAATATCAGTTATTATCGACATATTATAATTTACCTTTTGAAAAAATACGGTAATCTTTCCTTTCCGGAGATTGGTAATTACCTCGGGGGTAAAACTGCCGGAGCTGTGCATAATGGTTATCATACTGTAGAAAAAGGTTTGAAAGAGAGCGCTGCTTTGAATGATGTGATAAACAGTATTTTACAGAAATTTTAAAGTGTCTGCAGTGTTACTGGCTCCGTCGCATATTCCCCGGCTGGATATAAACCGCTGGATTATAGTACCCTGGTTTTTATTTTCCGGACAGGAGTTTTCCGGTCCGGCAGCAGCGCAGCTGATCAGCAGTTATCCTGCGCCTTATAAACCCCTCTATTACAATGACTGCGGTATATATATCTTGAGCACTGCCGGCGGTGCCGGTTTGTTAAAAGTAATCGAGGAGCTGTTTTACAGCGGCGGCCGGGAATTTTATTTTATCGGCAGCTGCGGTTGTTTGTATAAAACTGGTCGGTCACTTTATATTCCGGTGCAGGGTTTTTCCACACAGTTTTATTTTACAGATGCATTTAAACCGGATGATATGCAGATAACGCTGCAGGAATATAACGTTTTTTATGCGCAGCATGTTAATAATTATCTGGACCGTCTTTATGCGCGGCAGCCTTTTTTAGCTGATTCCCGGGTCAGAATCTGTTCCACGCAAAATGTTTACAGACAGACTCCTTCGTTATATTATTATCTCAGGGATGAGGAAGTGGATTTAATTGATATGGAGACAGCTGCTTTTTTTTTATTTCTTTACTGCCGTCAGGTTTTCGGCATGGCTTTTCAGTTTGTAAGTGATCAGTTTATTAACGAAAAACAGGTAAAACAGAAAATAGATAAAGGATCAATAATTGAATTGATAAAAATTATTACTGCTAAAGATACAGATATGGATGGATATGTGAAATTTGTAAATGAGAATGTATTATAGTATGATTATATATGTTAAATATTGTTAACAGAACTTCTTATAGTATAAGAGTAAATATTTTTAAAGATGAATGTTTTAAAATGCTGAATTGTCTGCAGAAAAAATATCATAAAAAAGCCGGCCGGATAAATATAGCTTTGTTAACCCGCCGGGCAATGAAAGTTTTACATAAAAAATTTCTGCAGCAAGACAAGGTAACAGATGTACTTTCCTTTCCGGAAAACAGTAATAATATAATTGAGGGAGACATTGCTGTTTGCCCGGCTTATATCAGACAGACAGCAGTGCGGGAAAACAGCGATAGTGCGGTTTATTTTGCGGAAGCGGTATTGCATGGTATGCTTCATCTGTTTGGCGTGGATCATGATTATACCGCAGCCTCGCTTAAGGCTGTTTATAAACTGCAGGCTGCTTTACTGAAGCAGGCAAATATAAAACGGAGTATATTTGATGTTTGATCTATTTTTAAGAAGAGATAATATTGCCAACAGGAAAAAACAGTTATCAATCAGTAAAATCAGAAAGATATTAAAAAATATTAATATATATGAGAATGTTATTACCATGATCGAGTCCATTATTGAGATGGATTATTTAACCGTACGGGATGTAATGGTGCCCCGGGTAGATGTACAGACTTTAAATATTGATACTAAAAGAAATATGCTGATGCAGAATATGGAGCAGACTACCTATTCGCGGTTTCCGGTCTATGACGGCAATATAGACAACCTTATCGGTATTATACATATCAGGGATATATATAAAATTTTATTAAAAAACAACAAGGGCCTTAAACAAAATGTGCGTAAAATGCTGACTGAACCCTATTTTGTACCGGAAGCGAAAAAACTTTCCGACCTGATAAAGGAATTTCAACTTCAGAAACAGCATATGGCTCTGGTAGTAGATGAATACGGCGGATTTGCCGGTATTATTACTTTTGAGGACATTCTGGAAGTTTTTCTCGGTGATATACAGGATGAGTTTGATACTGAACATGAAGAGATACGGAAAATAGGTGACGGCGTTTATTCACTTGATGCCAGGACATCGCTGGATAATGTAAATGAAAAATTTAATCTTAACCTTGAAGATCAGAAAGCTGATACTATCGGTGGTTATCTTATTATGAAACTGGGTTATATTCCCAAAATGAAACAAAATATTAAAGTTGGTGATCTGACTTTTAAGGTTATTGCCAAACGTAAGAACAGTTTACTGCGGATACGTTTGAAAACAGTTTCCAATCAGGATAGCTCTTCTGACAATAATGAATAATTATACCCAAAAGTTAGAAAAATATTTACAGACAGTAACCGAGTATATAGAAAGTTACCGCTGGAAAGAGATTAAAGAGTTTGCTCTTACGCTTTCATCTTCCGAACTGATCAGTATTTTACAGAATTTAAACCGACGGTACTGGAATTTATTTTTCCGTATTTTACCAACTGAAAGCGCCAAACAGGTCTTTATTAATCTTGATCCGCAAGTAGCCTCTTCTTTAGTGGAAAGTCTGACTGATAATAATTTAAAAGAAATTTTAAGTCAAATTCAGCCGGATAACCGGGCTGCTTTTTTTGAAGAACTGCCTGGTATTGTTACCAGAAAATTATTTAAACTTCTGCCCAAAGAGGAGGTAATTGAAACCAGGGAACTACTGGGTTATCCTGAAGACAGTATCGGCCGTATGATGACTCCTGATTATTTTTTTGTGGATGAGCACAGTACAGTAGACGAAGCGATTACCAAGTTAAGAAAAGACAAAAGTGATATTGAACTGGTTTCCATTATTTATGTTATTAACGGAATTAAGGAATTAATCGGTTATGTTAATTTAAAAAAACTTATGCGGGCACCGGGTAGCCAAAAGGTCAGTGATATTATGAACAGGGAGGTTATTTCAATGAAAGCTTATCAGGACCAGGAGGAGGCTATTCAGCTTTTTCAGCTTTATGATATCCCTGCTATTCCCGTAACTGATTCCAATAATATTTTAATCGGTATAGTTACTTTTGATGATGTTTTTGATGTGGTGGAAGAGGAAACAACAGAAGACATACAAAAGTCTTCAGCTGTATCTCCTTTGGAATATAAATATATACATACTCCTTATACGGAATTATATAAAAAAAGAATAGGCTGGTTATTATTTTTATTGATAACTGCTTTTTTATCTGCCGGTGTTATTTCATTGTTTCAGGATTTACTGCAAACAAAAGTTTTACTTTCTATTTTTATTCCGGTGCTTATAGGAGCAGGCGGCAATACGGGCGCTCAAAGTTCGACCTTGATAATAAGAGCCCTTTCTCTGGGAGAGCTTAGATTATCCCAGTGGAAAACTGCTTTGCTTAAAGAATTTTTTATTGGTTTACTGATCGGTTTTACTCTGGGCCTGGTACTGTTCAGTTATACATATTTATTATATGATCAGCTCAGACTGGCTTTGATAACCGGATTGTCTATGATATTTTTAATAATCTGGTCTAATATCATCGGCGCCATGCTGCCGCTGATTATTACCAGGCTGGATTTTGATCCGGCAGTTGTCAGCAACCCTTTCCTGGCTACTTTGGTAGATACTATGGGATTGATAATCTATTTTTCTATTTCATTGTATATATTATCTTTTTGAAGAGCCTTTTTTTGCCGGCGCCGGTGTACTGTGAAAATAATTACTGTAGTTATCAGGGATAGTATTATCAGCAGCATAATATAATATTTGTTTTTATAAAAAACATTACCGTTGTCTTTTTGTTTACGGGCAGACGGCAATTTAAGGTCAACCAGGATCTCATTTTTTTTGGTATAATTGTGTCTGGCCAGCAGGGAACGGATAAAACGGGGGTCGTCCAGACGCTCCAGTCTGGCTTTAAGCAATCTGTTTTCCGATTTGATTTGGTTTAATCTATCCTCCAGTCTGGTGATTTTATTATTCAGTTGATGCAGTTCGCGTACAGATGTTAAGGATAAAAATATAAAATAGATAATACTGCACAATGATATAAGAATAAGGAGGTGGTAGGTATAATTTTGTTTCACTTTTAAAGTGGAGATGGCGGGAATCGAACCCGCGTCCAATAGCCGACCTGTAAAATAGTCTACATATTTAGTTTATTTATTAGTTTAGGTTAATACCGGAAAATAAACAAAACCATATATTAACCGTACCTCCTTAAGTTCAGCTGCTTTAGCGGAGGGAAAAAGCAGCCTAACCACACTATTATAACAAGCTGTACTTAACAGTGATCTTCAGGTACAGCCCGGCTGCCATATTTAGGCAGCGAGTGCTAAATTATCTTCAGCAATTATTCGTTTTTACGTAACGTAACGATATGCATATTTTACTGTCATACTACTGTCGAGACCTTTGCATCCCCTGTTATTATTATAATATATATCGCAAAATAATCAATAATTTTTTCACGCTTTTATATAAAAATATGTTATAAAAATTACAATCCGGTTTAAAGTTGTCAATTAGGGTTGCTTTGTCAATTATGTTTGACATAGTTGACAAATAATTGCTTTTGCGGTTTTTATTATAATTTTTTTTATTAAGTGTAAACGTTTTAAATTATCTACTAAACATAAATATAATAAAATAAAAATAAAAAATAATAAAATATGGCATAGATTATGATATATATTATATAACAGCCACCAACTGTATGTTTTAACCTGATTCTTGATAATTACTTAACTGTTTTATATAGTTGGTGGGCTGTTAACTTACCACGGGGGATTGGATGCCGGTAAAAGAACAGACAAAATCAATGCTGGAAAGATATCTGGCAGATATCGCTAAAAAGCCCATGTTATCCAGAAAGCAGGAGTATCAGACAGCTGTCAGGATAAGTGCTTTACAGCAAAAGATAGACCGTATAAATAATAAACTTACACATACGGCCTGCTATAATAAAAAGGATAAACAGGAACTGGAGCAGGCACATAAAAAATTAAACATATATATCAGGAAAATGATGGAGGGAAACTACCGCCTGGTGATTAGTGTGGCCAAAAAATATTCCAATTCTTTCCTACAGTTACTGGATCTTATTGAAGAGGGAAATCTTGGTTTGTTAAGCGCTATCCATAAATATGATCCTGACCGCGGCAACCGTTTTTCAACCTTTGCCATTCCCTGGATCAAACAGGGTATTACCAAAGCTATCAGGGAAACAGGGCGGATGATAAGGATTCCGGTTCATATTGACCGTACTGTTTCCACTTATAAAAAAGTTGTTTCCGCTTATCAACAGGAGGCCAACAAACAGCCTCCTTATCAGAAGATAAAAAAATATTTTGATATAAGCGAAGGTAAAATGACTTATTATCTTAATGTTGCTGACCGTACTGTTTCCCTTAATGTTAAAAGCAAGGATGTGGATAAAGAACTGCAGGAATGTATTCTTGATAAAGATAATAAGTGTTCCCCCTCCCGGAATCTGATGGAGAAAGATTTAAGCAGAGCTATTCTGGATGTATTGAACCGGCTTAATGAGAAAGAGAAAAAAATTATTATTATGCGTTACGGACTATTCGGTTCGCATAGGTTTACGCTTGATATTATAGGCCGGCTTCTGCATTTGACACGCGAGCGTGTCAGACAGATTCAGATGGGGGCTTTGGAAAAGCTTAAAAACCTAAAAGATATAAAGGCCTTACGGTATTTTTTAAATTAATATTTATTAAAGGTTTTATAATTAAAATACGATATTATAATATTAATAGCGATTTTAATTATGAAACTGACATTTAAGAATATTGTTATCTGTAATCCCGGCCAAAAGCATAAAAAAGGTAAAGTTAGTTTAGAAAACAGTAAATTTACAGGAACTCATAAAGGAAAAAATGAACTGGATTTTTCCGGTTATACGGTTTATCCGGGTCTGGTTAATGCGCATGATCATCTGTTGGGCACCTATTTTCCGCGGGTAGGAAACGGCCCGTATTTGAACTGGCGGCCCTGGGATGAAGATCTGAAAAACTCGAAACTATATCAGGAAAGAGGCAAAATTTCTCCACAGGATCTCTATTTACTGGGCTATTACCGTCAGATACTTTCCGGAGTTACCACAGTCAGTGATCATATACCGCATAAGGTTAATAAAAATTTTATAAAAAATGCGTATATCAATGTAGTAAAAAAATATACTCTGGCGCATGAAGTCTCTTCGTATGATCTTAAATGGGGCAACTCCTTAAGCGGGGAGATTAAAAAAGCAAGGGAGAAAAATATTCCTTTTATTACTCATATTGAGGAGGGTTATGACAGGGAAGCTGTCAACGGTATACCCTTTTTACAGAAACATAAAGGTTTATTTAAAAACACAGTACTGGTTCATTGCATAAGCTGCAGTAAAAAAGATATAAAAGCTATAGCAAGACATAAAGCCAGTATGGTATGGTGCCCCTTTTCCAATTATTATATGTTCGGGGAAACAGCTGATATAAAAACTTTTATTAACCAGGGTGTAAATGTTACGCTGGGAACAGATTCTCCCATGTCCGGTGGAGTGCATCTGCTGGCAGAGATGAAAACAGCTGTTAAACTTTATAAACAGATGTACAAAAAGCAGCTTAATCCTGCTTTGGTGTTTGATATGGTTACTTTAAACGGTGCCAGGGCATATAAGCTGGACCAAGAGATAGGAAGTATTAAAGCAGGGAAGAGCGCTGATTTTGTTATACTTAAAAACCGCGCTCATACGGATCCTTATACAAATCTGCTGCAAGCTGATTTGCCTGATATAGAGATGGTTTTCCGCAAAGGTAAGCCCTTATATTTTAAAGAACGTTATAAAGAGAGTTTTAACGTAAATTTGAAAAATTATCAAAAAATTATGTTAAAAAATAAAGAGAAATATTTTCTTATCGGCAAGCCGCTTACTTTACAGAAACGAATTAATAAAAAAGTAGGTTTTAAAAAATATCTTGATTTTTTTCCTGTTTCCTGATGGCCGTGTATAAATTTTTATAGTAAAATTTACCAAAAGCAGAGTTATAATAAAATAGGGCATCATCCTTGTTTAATAAATTTCTTTATTGTATAATAATTTTCTGTAGCAGAGGAATTTTATGCCTAAGGTAAGAAAATATAAAAGCGGTTCAGTGGTTTTTTTTGACGGCGAAACCAAAGGCAACAGTGCGTTTTTGTTAAAGTCAGGAGCATGTACCAGAACCAAGCTTTCACCAGCTACTCACAAACCGGAAACAACACCGGTAAAACTGGGTGAATTTTTCGGGATTAAGTCAGCACTTGGTAATTTTCCCCGCGATGCCACAGTTCAGGTACTAAGAGATTCGGTTATTTATGAGTTTACGCCCCAGGAGTTTGAGGCCGTAAGTAAAAGTAAAGTAAGCATTATTTTTCAGATGCTCAAGGCTTTTTCCAATGAACTGCGTAAAATACATGGAGCTATAGACAGTATTCTTACCAAGGACACTGAGGGCGAGGAAGCTTTTGATCAGCGCGATAAACTTATGTATATCGGAAATTATTATTATAACAATAAGGCTTATGACCAGGCGCGGTATGCTTTTAAGAAATTTTTACAGTATAATCCCCAGTCTTCTTTTACGCAGGAGGTAAATAATAAACTCCGCGACATAAACAATATTTTGAAATTTAAAAACAAGAGCGCAGCCGCAGCCGGCAGTGCCGGTATACAGCCGGAGTCTGCAGCAGCAGAGCATAGCCGTTTTCAGCTTATGGAGGGAACTGATGATTTTAAAAGTCCTATCGGTACCGGTCCGATGCTGGAAAAGTATAATGAGGTTATAGCAGATTATCAGCAGGGTGATTTTAAAAAATGTCTGCAAAAGATAAACCAGTTGAAAAATCAGCTGGGCAGCAGTATGCCTGACGGCGACCTTTATGAAAGGATATTTTTAACTGCGGCCCGGGTTTACTATTACAATGAAAAGTATAATGAAGCAATTGATATAGTTAAAAAGATCGCCGGCCGTTATAAACGCTCCCCCTGGCTTTATTATGCCCTGGCGGTTATGGCTGCCTGCTATAAGGCCATGGGTAATGACAATAACGCTAAAACTATTTATAATAAAATAGTAAGTCAGTCTTCTGACAGTCATTTAACAGGTCAGGTAAAAAAGAAATTAACAAGCAGTTAGTATGGATAAAAACTTAGAAGCTAAATTCGGAATAACCAAGAAAGCCGGTGAAATTATATTTTGTGAATACGAACCCGGTTCAACTATTTATTTTATTCAGGAAGGAAATGTCAGACTTACCAAAATAGTATCCAACAAGGAAAAAACACTGGCGATTATTGGTGCCGGTGATATTTTCGGCGAAATGGCTATTCTGGAAAAACAGCCCCGCTCTGCCACAGCTATTGCAGAAGATGATATCAAGATGCTTGAATTTGACAAAGAAAGTTTCGCGCAGCTGGTGCAGATGCAGCCTGGTCTGGCAATGAAACTGCTGAAGATCTTTGCCAGCCGTATTACCGATCAGAGACGAAAGTTAAAAATAATGACCTTAACTACCAATGATGCCAAAATACTGGATGTATTGATAATGCTGGCCGAAAAGCTGAATTATGATCCGCAAAAAACCAAGGAACTGGAATTGGATACGGATATAGCTCAGATAGCCAATTGGGCCGGTATATCGCATAAAGTCTGTGAACAGGATTTGTATAATCTGGAAAGAGCCGGCAAGATACAGGTTCGTGATAAAACTATCTTTGTTTACAATTTATATGCGGCTCAGAGGTATGTTCAGTCCAAACGCAACGCTGCTGAGAGAGAAATTTGAACTTAAACCTTGATCAGATAGTTGATAAATATAACTATCTTCAGCTTAAAATTGCCGATACACAGGTAATTAAACAGCAGCAGCAATATACTGCTTATCTTAAAGAACTGAATGAACTTAAACCAATTGTTGAGAAATACCAGCAATATCTGGAATTAAATAAAAAAATAAAACAAAGCCGGGAGTTAATGCAGAGTGCTGCTGATGATGAGTTGCAGAGTCTGGCTGCTGATGAACATCAAAAAGAATCCGCTCATCTTAACCGGATTGAAAATGAATTAAAATTATTAATGATCCCCCGTGATCCTGATGCTGAAAAAAATGTTATACTGGAGATAAGAGCCGGCACCGGCGGCGAGGAAGCCTCTCTTTTTGCTGCTGAACTGTTTCGGATGTATACCCGTTATGCGGAAAAAAAAAAATATAAAATTGAGATAATTGATTTAACCGAGTCTGATCTTAAAGGGTTAAAAGAGGTTACTGCTTTTATCACCGGCCCTATGGCTTACAGCAATTTCAAGTTTGAGAAGGGCATACACCGGGTACAGCGTGTACCGGAAACAGAGAGCAGCGGCCGGGTGCATACTTCTGCGGTTACAGTAGCTGTCTTTCCGGAAACCGAAGCAGAGGAAGTTGATCTTAATGAAAATGATATCCGTACTGATACCTTTCGGGCCAGAGGAGCAGGCGGCCAGCATGTTAACAAGACTGACAGTGCTGTACGCCTGACCCATATACCTACCGGTATTGTTGTTTCCTGTCAGGATGAAAAGTCACAGCATAAAAATAAACAAAAGGCACTGAAGGTGCTGCGCTCCCGTCTTAAAGAGCAGCAGCAGAATACGCAGCATTCCAGGGTTGCTGCTGACCGCCGTACTCAGGTAGGTTCAGGTGACCGCAGTGAAAAGATCAGAACCTACAATTATCCCCAGGATCGGATAACGGATCACCGGATCAGCAAAACTATTCATAAATTGGATATTTTTATGGATGGTAATCTTGATCAGGTAGTGGATAGTTTGAAGCAGACGGAAAAAGAGCAAAAACTGGCTGCTTTGGAATCGTGAGTTTTTTTACTGTCAGTAACGTGCGCGCCGGTCTGCGCAGAAAAACCTCTGTAAATTATCAGGATATAGACCATATTATATCCTGGGTTACCGGTTACAGAAAATATGAGCTGCAATTTTCCAGGCCTCTATCAATAGTAAGTTATTTGAAGATTCTTTATTATATAAGTAAACTCAAACAGCAAGTGCCGTTGGCTTATATAATGCAGAAGCAGCCTTTTTATAAGTATGATTTTTATGTAAACCGGCATGTGCTGATTCCCCGTCCGGAAACCGAACAGATGGTGGCTGATATCATAGCCGGCGGTATCTTAAAAGATCATACCAGTGTTCTGGATATAGGCTGCGGGTGCGGTAATATTGCAGTAGTGCTTAAAAGTGAATACCCCGGGCTGGCAGTGACTGCTGTTGACAGCTCTGCAGCAGCGCTGCGTGTTGCCCGGTATAATGCTTTTAATATTATAGGCCGGCAGCATGGAATTTGTTTTAGAAAAAAGGATTTTTATAAAGTTAAATATCAGGAAAACTCTCTTTTTGATACTGTTATTACCAATCCGCCCTATATAGGCTTCAGAGAAAAGAGGGATGTTGCTCCTGCTGTAAAAAAATATGAACCGTACCGGGCTTTATTTGCCGGTGAGAATGGTATGGCCATGATAACAGCTGTTTTGCAGAAACTGTGGCTGATTTTACAGCATAACGGGCTTTTAATTATGGAGATAGGGTATAAGCAGAAAGCAGCTGTGACCGGGTTGGCCTGTAAAAAATTCAGGCATATTGAATTTAAAAGGGATTTTAATAATTTTGACCGGTTTTTTTACGGATACGGATTTAAAGGTTGCAGTAATAAATGATGATCCCTGTTTTTTCTTTACAAATAGGCAAATTTATATTAAAATTGCCACTACAATTAAACTTGGGGATAATTTATGGCTAAAGCTAAAGAAAAAACCGTATATGATGATATTAAATTACTGCTTAAATTACAGGAAATATATAAAAATCTGGATGATAATGTAAAAGAGATTGATAATCTTAAAGAGGATGCTGCTTATGAGGAAAAAAAATATCTCAGCCGTCAGAATCAGTATAAAAAGCATTATCCTATGCTGCAGCAGACGCAGAAGGAACATGACGAATTAAAAATTGATCTGGAAGAGATTAAAAATAAAATAGAAGAACTGGAAGAGAAAAAGAAAAAAATAAAGACAATTAAAGAGTTCAAAGCGATCAATAAAGAGATAGATATTTTAAATAAAAAAAATACTATTAAAGAAAATGATATTATGACCAAGTCTGAGGAACTGGAATTTAAAAAAGAAAAAGTAGCCAAGATAAAAGAAAGCCTGGATGAGATTAAAGAAGTCATTGAAAATAAAAAAAATGATCTGGATACTCTGATTAATGAAAGAAAAGATGATATAAACAAGTTTACCAAAGAGAAAGAGAAAGTTGAAAAAAAACTTGATCCTTCCCTGGTCCGGACTTTTAAAAGAATTTACAGCAACAAGGCAAATCTGGCTGTAGTTCCGGTAGAGGATAATGTCTGTCATGGCTGTTATATGAAAATACCTAATCAGGTAGAGATTCATGTAAAACGTAATGAGCAGATAGTTTTATGTCCCAGCTGTTCCCGTATTTTATATAAAGAGAAATCAGCCAAGGCAACTGCCTGAAAATGTCTAATTTAAATCTTTCACCGGAAAAATTTTCTCTCTTACTGGATATTGTAAAAAATATCAATTCCAATCTGGACCTGGATAATATATTAAAAGTTATCATAGACAATGTTAAATCATATTTGAACACAGAGGCATCCTCTTTACTGCTTATTGATAAAATTACCAATGAGCTGTATTTTAACCGTGCTACCGGTAATAATAAAGCATTTGATCAAATCCGGTTTCCTATAGGAACCGGTATTGCAGGTATCGTAGCACAAAGCGGCAAGGCGGAGATTGTTAATGATCCGGAAGACAGCCGTATTTACCGCACTGTTGATAAAATGAGCGGTATGAAAACGCGCAATCTGATAGCTGTGCCTCTGGAAGTTAATCAAAACCGTATTGGTGTACTGGAAGTTATCAATGCCAAAGACAGGGAAGAGTTTTCCCGGGAGGATCTGGATCTGTTATTGTTTTTTGCCGAGTTTGCCGCCTTAGCTATTAACAACCGTAATTTACTGGATGCTGCCCAGTTAAAAGTACGGCAGCTTGATGCTGTATACCGTCTTTCGCAGATGGTAAGCAAACAGCAGTCTATTAAAACTTTTATTAATACTACGCTTGATATTATTCAGAAAAATATAAAAGCAGGACGCATCTCTATTATCAAAAAAGAAAAAGATGAAAAAAAATTTCATTTTTTGGAAGGCAGAGGTATTAAAAAGCCGGTTTTAAAAAAAGGCGAGATTACATTGGAAAATAATGTATTGGCTTATATTTTGCTGAATAAAGAGGGTGTTTTTTGTTCCAATATAGATAATGATAACCGTTTTGCTGATAACAAACACCTGCGTTACCAAACGAAAGCTTTTATATCCGTACCGTTTTACTCTTCAGCCAATAATATTACCGGTTTTTTATCAGTAAGTGAGATAGAAAATGAAAGCATTCATTCGGAAAACCTTGATTTTTTACAGACTATTGCGCAGGAATTTTATAATGGTTACAACAACCTGCTTATGCGTAAAGCAGCCCTGGAAAAAGAAAAATTTGATGCTGAACTGCGGGTAACAGCCCAGATACAGGAATCCATTCTGCCGGATAAATTACCTTATTTTAAAGACGCAGCTATAGCTTCCTATTCACTTCCCTGTAAGACAGTTGGTGGTGATTTTTATGATGTAATAAACAGAAACCAGGATGAACTGTTATGCCTGATAGCGGATATTTCCGGAAAAGGTTTTCCATCTACGGTATTTATGTCAGCCTGCCGCTCCATAATCCGTATGACTGCTGGTAAAAAAAGTTCCCCGAAAGAGATTCTGAATGAAGCCAATACCGGTATATATCAGAGTTCCAAGGCAGGGATGTTTGCTACGGCTTTTATGGTACGTATTAATAAAAGCAGTAAAAAAATTATATACAGTAATGCAGGCCATTTTGCCCAGCTTTTTTATAAAAAAAACAGCGGCTCAGTACAGCAGCTGGCAGCCAAGAGTAAGCCGCTGGGCGTACTGGAAAAGACTGCTTATAAAGAAAATACACTTACTTATGCAGCCGGTGATATACTGGTACTGTTTACGGACGGAATTATAGAAGCTGTAAACAGAGCGCATAAAATTTACGGTATGGAGAGACTGCAGCAGACTGTTACAGCAAACAGCAGTAAAAATGTATTTGAAATTAAAGATGCTATTATAAAAGATGTTAAAAAATATCAGACCGGTTCCAAGTTTGCCGATGATGTATCTTTGATCGTTATAAAATTTAAATAACTATTTTTTTAGATTAAATTTCTTTTTAAATTTTTCAACCCGGCCTTCAGTATCAAGAATGCGGTCTTTGCCGGTATAAAAGGGATGACAGGCGGAGCACACTTCTACGTGCAGATTTTCTGCTATACCGCCGACTGTAAACTCGTTACCGCAGTTGCATTTGACTTTCATTTCTTTATGATATTCAGGGTGTGTTTTTGTTTTCATAATTATTTCCAATTTTAAAAAAGAAATTATAACGTATGGGAAAAAAATTGTCAAATTTTATTTTTTTTTGGGTGTAAATTTTCATTCCTGTAAAAGTTACACAGAGAGCCGCTGAGAATCGCAG
>CAZFAK010000013.1:0-23829 GCA_964517045.1 uncultured Spirochaetia bacterium
AATCTGGCTCCGTTTACCGGGGTCCCCACAAAACTGATTTCCGTTACGCTACATGCTGCAGTCTCAAGCAATGAAAACAGCAGTTGAACACTGGCGTCTTAACATGCCCAGGTGCATGGGTGCCCTTTACTGGCAGCTTAATGACTGCTGGCCTGTAACCAGCTGGTCTTCGCTGGACTATTACGGCCGCTGGAAAGCGGCCCATTACTATGCTGTGCGTTTTTTTGCCCCGGTACTGGTAAGTGCTGTTGCAGAGCAAAGCTCTAAAACCGTTACTGTCTACATAATAAATGATACCATCCAGCGCTCTGCTTTCCGCCTGAACTGTACTTTCTATAATCTAAACGGGGCAAAATTAATGCATTCTGAAAAAAACGTAAAGATTCCCCCGCTGCGCAGTACAAAGGTCAAAACCTTAATTTATAAAAATTTGTGTACCAACAACTATGTTTTTCTTTATCTGGCTTTATACAGAGAAACGAAACTGATTTCGCAAAACAGTTATATGTTTAACAAACCCAAGGCTATTGATTTTCCTGACCCGCAAATAAATATAAAACAGAAAAAAATTGCTGCCGGTAAATACCGCTGCTCACTGACCTGTAAAAAACCTGCTTTCTGGATCCATGGCGCGGCTGAAGATAATACTGTTTTATCTGACAATTTTTTCCATTTATTTCCGGGAAACAGTAAAAATATTACTATTACATGTCCTCCCGGCAGCAAACCCGGAACAAAGCTGCGGAACCTGACTGATCTATATTGAATATGTCACTTAAAAAATTATTTTTTTTTTCCTGCGGCTCGCTCAGTCTGAACATTTTTGCCTTTTATGTAACGGAAAAACTGGCCTTTTTCTATGATAACAAAGTCAAAACCGCAGATCCCGTATTACCCCTTTATCTGGTTATAACCATACTGGTTATCGGCAGGATTTTTGATGCTTTCAGTGATCCCTATATAGGCAACCGTACTGATTACAGTAAAACCAGCATCGGTAAACGAAAAAAATATATGCTGCTCGGCATACCCCTGCTTATAACAAGTTTTGTTTTGCTGTGGTATCCTCCCTATACTGACGGTACTCATTACAGTATCAACTTTGTATACCTCTTTATTGTGGCCAATACATTCTTTACCGCTTTTACCATGGTAGCCATTCCCTATGACGCCCACCTGGCCGAGATAGCTGTTTCCAAAAAAGAACGTATGACCGCCTCCAGTTACAAAGCTGTTTTCGCTATTGCCGGGATCATAATAACCACAATTGTCATCAGCCTGACCACTATAGAGTACGGTTCCCTGATACTTGCTGCTGTAGCCCTGGGTGCTCTTGTTATAACCCTTGGCAGTATTAAAGAAAAAAGTTCCCGGGTATTAAGTTCGCGCCCCCCTTTTTGGCATTCTGTTAAAACAGCGTTTAAAAATAAAAATTTTTTAAGATTATGCCTTTTTATTCTCTGTACTGAAACAGCCTGTAATATTTTTATAAAATATGTTGAATATTTTTCCTGTCATATAATCATGCCGCAATTAAACTCCCGCAGTACAACTGCCAATCTTTCCCAGCATCAGGTTTCCGGTATGCTGCTTGGGGTTTTCATAGCTGCTGTTATAACCGCTATACCCTTCTGGTATAAAATGACCCAATATTACCCTAAAAAAAAATTACTTCTTGCTGACATGTATTATCTACTGCTGGTTTTTCCTTTATTTTATTTTGTAGGTTTTATCCCGGGCATTAACGTAATGACACAGGGACTGGTATACTTTGCCCTGGTCGGACTGGGCTACAGCGCTATAAATATACTGGTTATAGCCAAAATAGCTGATGCTTCTGACATTCATTTAAACAATACCGGACAGGGAGCGCAGGCTATACATTTTGGTGTTTATAATTTTACCAAAAAACTGGGACTGGGGACAGGCCTGTTTATATTTATTGCAGTTATTTTACTGGCAGAATATTTTGCCAATACTGTAACCGGATTCCGTCTGATCGGGCCGGTGATTGCCCTGATAGTATTAGCATCTCTGCCGCTCCTGCATAAAACCGATATACCTGAAAAAAACTTTAAAATTTAACTACTTTTTGCTTAAAATATTACAAATCCCGCCAAAATTTGTTAATATCATTGTAAAATAGTATTATACACCCCCATGGAGCTATAAGTGAGTTTCAAAGCAGACAAGATATGGTTTGACGGTAAACTGATAAATTGGGATGATGCCAAAATACATGTACTTTCACATGTTATACACTATGGTTCAGGCGCGTTTGAAGGGCTCAGACTTTACAAAATCAAAGATAAAAGCGCTGTTTTCAGACTAAAGGATCATACCAAAAGATTATTTGAGACCTGTAAAATATACAATATGGAAATACCCTATTCCGAAGATGAGATAAATCAGGCTATTATGGACACTATAAAAGCCAATAACCTCAAACAGGCTTACATAAGGCCCCTTGTATTCCGGGGTATGGGCGCCCTGGGCTTAAATCCTTACAAATGTCCGGTACAGGTTATTATAGCTGCCTGGGACTGGGGTAAATATCTTGGTGAAGAGGCTCTGGAAAACGGCATCTCCGCATGTGTTTCCTCCTGGAAAAGAATAGCGCCCAATACTTTTCCCTTTCTCGCCAAAGCTTCCGGCAACTACCTCAATTCCCAGCTTATAAAAATGGAAGCTATCCGCAACAATTATGATGAAGGCATTGCGCTTGATATATATGGTTACATAGCCGAAGGTTCGGGTGAAAATGTATTTATAATAAGAAACCAGCGGATCATCACCCCGCCGTCAAGCGCCTCGATACTGCCCGGCATTACCAGACATACTGTTTTTAAAATAGCTGCCAAACTGGGCTACAAGGTAGAAGCCCACCGTTTGCCGCGTGAGTCTCTCTACATTGCTGATGAAGTTTTTCTTACCGGCACTGCGGCAGAGATAACTCCTGTTACCCGTATCGACAACATACCTATAAAAAGCGGCAAAAGAGGGCCCATAACCAAAGAAATCCAGGATTGTTTTTTCGGGATTCTCAGCGGTGAGATTGCAGACGATCATAACTGGCTTACCTATATCTAAGATGCCGGGCTCAAGCTTCCGGAATAAAATGCCCAGACTAACAGCCCTTGTTTTGCTTATATTGCTTTTGTGTACCTGCCGCAGTATTGATCTGCTGATAGCCGGTTATCAGGGGAAGGATATTATCCAGATATCCCTGTTCGGTACGGAAAATATTAACCTGCAGCAGCTGGATAAAGTCAAGCTTAAAGGTTTCAGTATCGGCAACTTTAATAATGCCAAAGTAAAACGCTTTATTAAAATTTATCAGACCAGCGGTAAAAAAAATTTAATAGCCATACTGGACAGAGCCTACAAATACCTTCCGGGTATAAAAAAAATTTTTAAAAAAAAAGGTATCCCGGAAGACCTGGCTTATCTGCCCCTTATTGAAAGCGCTTTTGTCAGCACAGCCAGGTCGCATAAAAAGGCTACAGGGTTATGGCAATTCATGTATCATACCGGCCGCATGTACGGTTTGAATAACTCCTGGTACCATGAGGACCGCTGTGATCCCTATAAATCCACTATCGCAGCTGCTTATCATTTAAAATATCTGTATAAAAAATTCGGTGACTGGCTCCTGGTGCTGGCTGCCTATAATGCCGGCAACGGTAAAATACAAAGAGGGCTGGACCGGTATAATACTGACAATTTCTGGGAACTGGCCCGACACCGCTATCTGAAACCGGAAACCAAAAATTATATCCCAAAATTTATAGCAGCCACTCTGATAGCAAAAAACCCTTCCCAGTTCGGTCTGCCGGCACCGGATCCGGAAAAATTTATTCAGACCAGTAATTATACGGTAAAAGACGCTACTGCTGTTGAAGTACTAAGCCGTTGTGCACAAATGCCGGAAAAAGATTTCAAACTTTTAAACCCGTCTCTGCGGCGCTGGACCACACCGCCGGCCAGGAAATATACCATTCATGTTCCGGTGGCTAAATACAACTTGTTTAAAAAAAACCTGGAAAAAATTCCCCTCTCGCAAAGAGTAACCTTTCGTCATTATCTTATACGCCTGGGGGACAACCTCACGACTATTTCCAGAAAATTTAAAGTACCTATCGGTCCGATAGTAAGGTTAAATAAAATACGTTCTGAAAACCGTATCCGGGCCGGCAATACTATAATGATCCCTATAAAAGGACTGGAGCGGGCGCAAAAAATAGATAAAAAAAAATATAATAATTATCAGACCCATTCCAGCGGTTACAAACACCATTATCTTTATCTTGTTAAAAGAAAAGAGACACTTTATCTTATAGCTAAAAGATGCGGTGTAGGCATCATTGATATAATGCAATGGAATGGTCTGAAATCAAAAAACAGTGTACATCCGGGCGATCTTTTACTTATCCGGGAATACAGATAAAATGAAAAACAGTCCTGTTTCCGCAAAACAATGGCGGCCGGCACACAACTGGCGCTACCTGCTGAAGTTTAATATCTATTTTTATATTATATGCGTACTTATGCTATTACTGGCAGTTCGTCTTTTTAAACTGCAGGTACTGCAGGGAAGCCGTTTCAAGAAAAAAGCTCTTAATAATAAACAACAGATCATACGGCGTCCCTCTTACCGGGGAGAGATCTATATACAAAACAATAAAAGCTACCAGAAAATAGTCAAAAACGTAGAGGGGTTTTCTCTATTTTTACTTCCCAGTAATTTTCCGCAAAAAAAAGAGAAACGGCAAAAGCTGATCAGCAAAATCTGCAGTAATTTCAGTATTAATACCAATAAAATAAAGAAAATACTGCAGAAGGGACGCTGGAACCCCTATCGCTCCTACTTACTTAAACCCTTTCTTCCTTTTGAAAAAGTACTTTTTCTCGCTGAAAACCTGGACAGTTTTCCGGGACTATTTTATCAGGATACACCCAGACGGGTTTATAAAAACGGTGAAGTATATTCCCATATTACCGGGTATGTACGTCAAATCAGCACCAGGGAATTAAAAAAAAAATATCACCTTGGTTATTCCCGCAACTCGGTTATAGGCAAACTCGGCATTGAAAAACAGTACGATCTGAATTTAAGGGGGAAAGACGGCTTTAAAACCCAGATAGTTGATGCGCGCAACCGGGTGAAAAAAGTTATAATTCCGGAAGACGGCAAACCAATACCGGGAAATGACATTTACCTGACAATCAACAAACGTATACAGAATATAGTTTACAATATGATGCAGCGTTATCCCGGCGGCTGTATTGTAAGCCGGCCTGCTACCGGCGAGATACTGGCTTTATACAGTTACCCCTCTTATGATCCCAATATATTCATTGGCGGCCTTGATAAAGAAAAATATACCAAATATACTAATAACAAAGATCTCCCTTTTTTCAACCGTGTTACTCAGGGTGAATACCCGCCTAGTTCAACCTTTAAAATTGTTGTCTCCTGTGCCGGACTGGCGGATGATGAGATCTCTTTCTGGGGGGATTACTATTACTGTAAAGGAGGTATACAGATCGGCCCCCAGTATTTTAAATGCGAGGGCTACCATAAAAGCCTTAATATGTGTTATGCCCTGGCTTATTCCTGTAACTCCTATTATTATCATCTTGGTATAGACATAGGACCGCAGAAAATAATCAAATATGCCGATTATTTTAAATTCGGCCGGCTTTCCGGTATTGATCTTCCTTATGAACGTAAAGGCCGGGTTCCTACCTTGAGATGGAAAAGAGAGATACATGGCAATTTCTGGTGGGACGGTGATACGGCTAATTTATCTATTGGCCAGGGCTACCTGCTGGCTACTATGGTGCAGTTAAACGTTATGACCTGCGCTATGGCTAACGGCGGCTATGCCTACAAGCCTCATCTTTTAAAAAAAATAACCTCAGCCGGCTCCGGTAAAGAGATTTTCACCTACCGGCCGGAAATTTCTTTTGAAATACCTATAGAATACAGTAAAATAAAAAAAATACAACTTGCCATGCGCAAAGTTGTACAAGTGGGTACTGCCTCCAAAGGTGCCAAAAGCAGTCTTGCCATAGCCGGCAAAACAGGCACAGCCCAGAACATTCAGGGCCAAGCACATGCATGGTTTACCTGTTATGCTCCCTGGCATGCGCAAAATCCTGAAGATAAAATAGCTGTAACTGTTTTTATTGAACATGGGGGCAGCGGCGGCGGAGCAGCTGCCCCTTTTGCTACTGCTATTCTTAATTCAATCTTTTATAAAAATTCAGTGCTCTATAATTATAAAAAAATAATGCAGTCCTATACAAGCAAAGCGCACTACTATGAAGAATGGCTGCGTAAAAGAAACCAGGAAAAACTGCCTCCTGAATATTTTAAAAGGAAATGATAATGCGTAAATATCTGATGTTTGACTTTTATCTGTTGTTTTATATAATTATTTTATCACTAACCGGTATTCTTTTCGCTTATTCTTCCAATATTCATATAGTAAAATTACAAACAGCCATGCATAATCTGTATATCCGGCAGATAATTTATTTTCTAACCGGTATTTTACTTATGCTGGGTATAAGTATTATTAATTATAAAAAAATTGCAGAACATGCCTACATCCTTTATTTGATTTCGATTGTTATTCTAATAGCAACGCTTATCATCGGTAAAAAAGTAAACAATGCCAAACGCTGGATCTCTTTTGGTTTTGTAAGTCTGCAAACTTCCGAGTTTGTTAAAATTTTTATGATAATCGTTATAGGCAACTATCTTGACAAGCATCAGGAAAAAATAAAACAGCTAAAATATCTTCTGCTGCTTTTTTCCCTGGTTATGATACCTGTGTTTCTGATTTTTATGCAGCCTGACCTGGGAACCGCTTTTGTTTTTATACCAATAACCCTGGTTATGCTTTTTATAGGCGGAGTAAATATAAAATATTTCAGCGGCATACTGCTAATGGGCGTTATCGCTGTCATCATTCCCTTACTGCTTACTTATAATGCCAGAATCACCAAAGATGAAACACCTTTGCTCTATATCCTAAGTAATAAAAATTATCTTTATTTTTTAATATCTTTTTTATTTATTTCAGCTTTGATAATTTTTCTGATTAATCTTTCTATGCGCAACCTGTTTCTTAACAATGTAGCTTTTTTTTGTTTTATAATCTGTCTGGGGTTTGTGGCAGCTCTACTCATCCAAAATATACTCAAGCCATATCAGATAGAACGTATGCTCTCCTTTATTGATCCGGAACTCGACAAAATTGACATGGGGTATAATGTAACCCAGTCCAAAATCACAATCGGTTCCGGCGGCCTGTACGGTAAAGGTCTTTTTAAAGGCACCCAGGGACAGCTGGGCTTCCTGCCCGCCCGAAATACTGATTTTATTTTTTCAGTTATCGGCGAAGAACTCGGCTTTTTGGGTTCAACTGCAGTTATATTTATCTATTTTCTGTTTTTAGCCCGTTTAATAAAAATAGCCAAGGAAGTTAAAGATTATCTCGGCGGTATTATTGTCAGCGGTATTATTACAATGTTTGTCATACAAATATTTATAAACATAGGAATGACCATCGGCCTGGCTCCTATCACCGGACTGCCTTTACCCTTTATTACTTACGGCGGCTCTACTATGTGGACCAGCATGATAGCAGTGGGAATTGTACTTAATATTGAAAGCAGAAAATATGTCCATAAAAAGCTGCCGGGATAAAAGATGCACTGCTTTTTGCTGCAGTTATTTAAAGGCAACCGGCAGAGCGTATTACTTTGGGAAAAAAGGCAATACCCGCTACAGACCTGCTGCTGCATAGGCGAATAACAGAAAAATATGCTGCCCGGGCCTTAGCTTCAGGACGGCCGGGAAAAATCTCCTGTCTTACGCCGGCCCCGGTTATCCTGCTTATTTTTATACTTTATTTATATACAGCCACGGTAGACTTGCTTTTGCATATTCCCGCATGCTAACTTCCATCTTAAGTGCCGGGTTACACAAAATATTTGAAGCCAGAGCCGGCCGGATATTGACTTATAAATTCTTCTATTATAAAATAATATATGCCTATAGATTTATCAAATCAAAAGCAAAAAATCAAGATTAAAAACGATGAACTGCTTCTGTCTCCTGACAGTAAAGGCACCGGATTTGCAGTTCTGCACGAAGGGGATATATCTTACTCTGTTTTCCCTTTAGGGAATGGCAATGGCAAAAAAACTAAAAGAATTCCTATAAATAAAATATCCGGCCCTGCTTTTTTTGGTCAGCTTTCTATGCATGACAGTTCCTTTAAACCCTATTGTCATGCTCTCAGCAAAGGAATGGTCTCAGTCTATCCTACCCGGAATATCGGTTATCTTTTTAAGGAAAAACCGGTTATCGGCTCCCGCATGCTAAGCGACATGCTGAACAATCTGCAAACTTTCTATACC
The DNA here is from genome assembly GCA_964517045.1 of uncultured Spirochaetia bacterium. Classification (GTDB taxonomy): domain Bacteria; phylum Spirochaetota; class UBA12135; order COTS27; family CAZFAK01; genus CAZFAK01. The sequence continues at coordinate 8,437 of CAZFAK010000013.1, forward strand.
AAACTGCACCGATATAATACCGTTTACAGTGAGTTTAACAATATTATCTCTGCCCTTATCCTTATTCTTTCCAACCACAACTACCAATTCTCCCTTAAAGATATTATAAATAAAAAAAACAACCTGGTTATCCAGGCTCAAAACAGCAATACTGATCTTAATTATGACGCCTCTCTCTTTGATAAAGACCTCAACTACCTGCAAACACCTTTCACTGCAGCAGCCGGCTTTTCAAAAGAAAGTTTCCAATTCTTCCGCGAGATCCTCAAAGTGGATCCGCAGACCATAACTCTTCTTTTCCAAAAAAATCTGCACATTCCCATGACCGCTTTTACGCAACTAAGCAGGGAAACCGTAGGCGTAATAAAAAATATAAATACAGTACTTGGCTCTCTTTTTAAAGACCTGCAGCACTACTTTATCAACAGCGGCGGACTACTCAGTGATCTGCAGGTATTCTTTTCCCAAAACAGCACTGACCAGACATTCAAACAACAACTGCAGCAAAAACTTGCGCAAAAACTGTCAGCATTTATTAATAATAACAAAGATATTTTACAAGAGATGATACCGCTTGATCAACTGCAGCAGAATATAACCTCCATTAACAACCTGGACACAACTGCCTCTGCTGCCGCGCCGGAAGCAGAAACTGCCTTTAATGAAACAGAGCCGTCAGCCGCAGATACCGGCAGTTCTGAGGATGCTCCGCCCCGGCCTGAACAGGAAAAAGCAGAAGACGAAAATATAGACGATTTCCTTAATGATCTGGATACCGGCAGTGAAAATGAAAGTATATCCTCTTCGGAAAGCGAGCCTGCCCAAGAAAAAGCAGAGGCTGCAGCTACGGATCAAAGCTCTGACCAGCAGGACCAGCAGGAAAATAAACAGCAGGATAACGGCAGTTCGGAAAACGGGGAACTCTCTTTTGATGAAAATGAGCTGAACATGAGTGAAGAGGATAACGATGATCAGGAGCAGAATGAGTACCGTATGGCCGGGCCGCCCAAAATGTGGGAAGAAGTACACACACAGGAGTTAACCTATCCGCCCGCAACCATAAACTACAAAAAAGAGACCTTTAAACACTACTTTGATAAAATAGCTGAATATGCGGAACTGGATAATGATACCTATAAACGGCTCAAAAAAAATCTTAAAATAATCGGCACCAATCCGGACAATGTAAAAATAGCTGATGAAAACCGCAAAACAGCCCGCCAGATAAATAAAGATTTTCTCTCGCTTTATGCTAATGTCATCATCAAAGAATTTAAAAACGAAAATATGCCACCGGAACTTGAATATTTTCTTTATTACGGCTTGCTTACTGAAAATTATGTAGATAAAGAGTTAATCCAGTTTATCTATGAGATCAAGGATGAACATAAGCCGGCTTATACTATTATTACCTTTAAAGAGTGGCTCAGGTTGATTTATGACGGCAAGGAGATACCTTCCATAAACGAATTCGGCATAGACTACAATAAGTTTATGCGGGAACAAAAACGGCGGCTTTCCGCCAAAGAAAAAGCTGAGCTTGATAATTTATCTGATGAAGAGAAAGCGAAAAACAGAGTAAAATACGAACTGGATAATATGTTCAAAGTGGTTTCGACCATGGTTGCCCCTAACCGCTCTTCCCGGTTTTACCCGCTTACCAATAAACTTAGCGGCAACCCGGCCTACAGCTATATGCTTAAAGAAAAAATAGAAAATCTTATCAACGAGCTTAAATCTTATGACTTTTCCGTTTTTTACCGCGAAACTCTGTACCAGCGTAAAAATTTTATCCAGAAGGAGGTAACCCCCTATTTTGTTTTACTTCCGCTTTGCGGTGATAAAGTTGTTTTCTGGCAGGATATAGCTGCCAATAAAAAAAACTCCAAAGCCCGTTTCTTTATTCCCATTTTTCTTAACGGCAATTTACGCAGCAGCATGGTTAAAGCTCTGGCCAACTTCCGCTGGGAGATCTGCCGTACTGTTAAAGGAGCGCTCTGGCAAAATCCGGTTGACGGAGGGCTTACCGGTGCTTTTTATGACTTCATTACCTTTTTCAAAAAAAATTCCAAGCTGACTATTGAGGCTAAAGAAAAACTGCGTAATATTGTAAAAAACAACCGTAAAGACCCCAAAAAAATATTCTTTCTGTTTTATTATCAATGGATAGAGTATGAAAGACGGGGCATTATGAAGCTTGACCGGCTCAGCAGAGATATCTTCTTTAAGTTCTGCCCTTTCAGTAAACATATCCGTGACTTTCTGGAAAGGATACCGGTTTTCGCCCACCCGATTAACCGCTACAACAATATACAAAAGCGGGAAGTAACCAAATTAGAGGCAAAATATAAAAAGAAAAGAGACGCTAACGGCGAACTGCCACCTGAACTGCAGGAGAATCTTGATTTTATAAAAAAATAGTGTGAAACATCTCAATCATTTGACTGAACTGCCTGCAGAAAAAGAGTATATTATCACCATTGGCAATTTTGACGGTTTTCACCGGGGCCACCAGAAATTATTTCATACTATAAATTTGTATAAAAAAAAATCAGACGCCCAATCCCTGCTTATATCATTTAAAACACATACCAAAACCTATTTTAATAATATCCCCGGTTACATAACGACCGAAGCGGAAAAATGCCGTCTGCTAGAGGAGCAAAAACTGGATTATTATTTAAGACTTGACTTTGCCCAAATATATAAAATGAATTTTTCCGAGTTTCTCTCTGCAATTTGTTCCAGACTGCAGATAAAAGCCTTTATTGCCAGTGATAAACTGCTTATCGGCCACCGGAAGCAGGGAACACCCCAAGCCATAACCGCGTTTTTTAAAAAAAAAAATCCGCAAACATTTCTAAAATTTATTCCCTCAGTTAAAAAAAAAAACAAAATAGTTTCCTCTACCTATATCAGACACTTAATAAGCACCGGCAGCGTGGCTTCTGTTACAGAGTTTCTGGGCCGTCCTTTCAGTATAAGCGGTAAGGTATTAAAAGGCAGCCAGCAGGGAAGGCAAATTGCTTTTCCTACAGCAAACATTAAAATACCGGCAGGTAAAATTATACCGGCAGCCGGCACCTATTTAACCCGGGGCATTATTAATGATAAAACTTATCCGGCAATGACTTTTACAGGAAACTCCTCCCTGAAAAAAAAAAAACAAAATAAAAGTAAAAATTTGCTGGAAACCCATATTCTGAATTTTTCCGGTTCCCTTTACCGAAAAAAAATCAAAATTCTGTTTTTAAAATTTTTAAGAAAAAATGAAAACTTTCAAAATTTTGAACAGCTTAAAGCCAGACTGGTCCGGGACAAAACCAAAGCAATCAGTTTATTAACCAAATAATACTTCGGTCAAGTTAAGTCGCATCAGCATAACTGCTGTGCCGCTGCCAGGCGCTGTATGGCTCTTTAATTTCCGACTATTTTAAAAAACAAAAATATAGAAATATAGTATAATACCGGAAAATAAAATCTGAACGCTTTGAGCCGTTTACCAGTCTTCTAAATTTTGGAAAAACAGTTTATAATAGGCGTAAATACTTTCAATATTAATTTGAAAGTGTAACATAAAACAATACAGACCGATAGTACATTATATTCACTATCAAGGAGAATGGAGTTAAAAAACATGAAAGAATCTTCCACAACTGAAATAATTAAACAATTCGGGAAAAATGAACGGGACAGCGGTTCACCGGAAGTACAGATAGCTATATTAACCCAGAGAATCAGAAATCTAACCGAACATCTCAAAAGCAATTCCAAGGATTTTCATTCCAGATACGGCTTGATTAAAATGGTTAGTAAACGGCGTAAGCTTTTAAATTATGTAAATCAAAAAGACCACGCTAAATATACTTCCTTATTAAAAAAACTGAATCTCAGAAAATAAGCTGCTGTTATTAATAGTATAAATAGCAACCAAAATATTGGTCCCCAAAAAAAAACAGGAATAATAAATTATGAATGAATATACAGTAACCAAACAAATAGGCGGTAAAGAGATAACGCTTAAAAGCGGTCTTTTTGCCAAACAGGCAAACGGAGCAGTAAGATGTTCCATTGGCAATACGGAAGTGATCGGAGTTGCCACCATGGGAAAAGAAAATACCGAACAGGATTTCTTTCCCCTCTCTGTGCATTATACTGAAAAATTTTACGCTTCCGGTAAAATACCGGGAGGCTATTTCAAAAGAGAAGGCAAACCAACCGCTTCTGAAGTTTTAGTCTCCCGTATGATAGACCGTCCCCTGCGTCCCATGTTCCAGCAGGGTTTCCGCACCGAGATCCAGATCATACCTACGGTTTTAAGTATGGATTTGAAAAACCCGGCTGATATAGCAGGCATGAACTCTGCCTCGGCCGCTTTAACTGTGTCTGACATCCCTTTTTCCTCGCCGGTTGCTTCTGTAAGAGTTTGCAAAAAAGACAATTCCATCATTATTAACCCTACCTATGAAGAGATGAAAGATAAAAAACTCGAGATTATTGTTTCCGGTACGGATAATGCTATTACCATGATCGAAGGCCATGCACATGAAGTTAGCGAGGAGGAGATGCTCAATGCGATTGACCAGGGTCATGCAGCCATTAAAGAGATAGTAGCCCTACAGAAGGAGCTGCGCGCCAAATGCGGCAAAGACAAAAAAGAGGTAGCTGTGTTTTCTTTTGACAAAACACTGAAAGAAAAAATTATCAACGCATATAAAGATAAAATTACCGCCGCCCTCCAGATAACTGACAAACAGAGCAGGGAAGAAAAAATCGCCGCCTTATACACTGAGGCAGAGACCAATTTCGGTGCTGATCTGGAAGAAAATCTGCAAAAGCAGATAAAAGATATAATACATGAAGAGATAGAAAAAAAAGTTGTGCGTGATTTTATATTGAATAAAGATCAACGTACAGACGGCCGCAGTATGGATGAGATCCGTCCTCTCTCCTCCCAGGTTGACGTGCTTAAGATGGTCCATGGCTCAGCTCTTTTTACCCGCGGCCAGACCCAGGCCCTGGCTGTCAGCACTCTGGGATCCGGTTCTGACCAGCTAATGGTTGATGAGGCAGCCGGTGAACGGGAAAAACCTTTTTTTCTTCATTACAACTTCCCCCCCTATTCAGTAGGAGAATGCGGCCGGATCGGTGCGACGGGCAGACGTGAAATCGGGCATGGTATGCTGGCTGAGAAATCACTGCAGCCCATGATCCCGGATGATTTTCCCTACACCATCAGAACCGTATCCGAAATAATGGAATCCAACGGCAGCTCCTCAATGGCCACTATATGCGCCAGTACTATGTCCCTGATGGCTGCCGGTGTTCCTTTAAAAAATCCGGTAGCCGGTATTGCCATGGGTCTGATAATTGAAAATAAAAAGTATAAAATTCTCACCGATATACAGGGCATGGAAGATCATCTGGGCGATATGGACTTTAAAGTAGCCGGTACTGCCAAAGGCATAACCGGGTTTCAGCTGGACATAAAAGTCGAAGGCATAAACCGGGAAATCATGGCCCAGGCGCTGGAACAGGCTAAAACAGCCCGTATGCAAATACTGGAAAACATGGGAAAAGCTATCAGTGAACCCCGCAAGGAAATGAACCCTAATATTCCCAGGCTGGAAACTATCAGCATTCCGGAAGAAAAGGTAAAAATTCTGATAGGTCCTTCAGGCAAAACCATAAAAAGTATTGTTGCGGAAACAGGCAGCAAGATCGACATAGCTGATAACGGAGAAGTTAATATTTTTGCTCAGGACCAGGCTGCTTTACAAAACACAATTAAAATCATTGAAAGTCATGTAGGTGTACCCCGGCTTAATAAAGTATATGACGGTGTTGTTAAAAAAATAATGCCTTTCGGTGCTTTTATAGAGATCATGCCCCATACCGACGGTTTATGTCATATTTCCCAGATCGCCAATGAAAGAGTAAATAATGTATCTGACTATCTTAAAGAAGGTGACAAGGTAAAAGCTAAAGTTATTAAAATTGACAACAACGGAAAAATTTCCCTGACCTGTAAGAATCTGCCGCCTGTTAGCCAATGAAGCAGGCAAAAACCAGAGTACGCTTTGCTCCGTCTCCCAGCGGTCCCCTGCATGTAGGCAACGCGCGCACTGCCCTGTTTAATTATTTGTTTGCCCGGCACCAAAAGGGAACCTTTATCCTGCGTATAGAAGATACTGACAAAGCGCGTTCTACAGATAAAGCTGTGGCCGCCGCTCTTGAGTCACTGCAATGGATGGGCATAACCTGGGATGAAGGACCAGGTAAAAACGGATCTTGCGGTCCCTACTTACAATCCAGACGCTTTGCGCTTTATGAAAAATATTTTCAAAAACTGCTTGAAGAAAAAAAAATATACAGATGTTTTTGCACTTCTGAAGAGATACAAGCAAGACAACAGCAACAGAGCGAGACTAATAAAAAAAATATTGTCTATGACGGCAAATGCCGTCATTTGGACGAAAAAACTATCAGTGCTAAACTTAAACAAAAAGAGCCCTTTACTTACCGTTTTAAAGTCAACCCCGGCAAGATAGCTTTTACTGATATGGTCAAAGGCGCAGTTGAAGTTAACCCTTATCAATATGGTGACTTCATTATCAGACGCTCTGACGGATTTCCTACCTACAACTTTGCTGTAGTAATAGATGATGCTTTAATGAAAATAACGCACGTCTTCAGGGGGGATGACCATTTATCCAACACGCCGCGACAGATCCTTATCTACCGGGCGCTCGGTTTTCAGCCGCCTGTTTTTGCACACCTGTCCATGATTATCAGTCCTGATAAACAAAAACTTTCCAAACGCGAGGGCGCGGACAGTATTGAAGATTTCAAAAAACAGGGTTATTTAAAAGAAGCATTTGTAAATTACCTGGCGCTGCTGGGCTGGTCTCCGCCCGCAGATACAGAAATTATGAATATCTCCCGGATGGCTTCATATTTTGACGGCAAACGTCTTAATACTGCACCGGCAGCCTTTGATTATAATAAACTTAATTACCTTAATAAATTTTATTTACAAAATCAACCAGTTGAAAAACTGTGGCCCTGTTTTAAACCATACCTGGAAAAGGAACCGGCTCTAAAAAAGATGGAATCTGACCGTCTGATCAAACTAATTGATCTGGCCAGAATTTACTGTACCAAAACATCTGATATAACTTCCGTAGCGCTTAAATACATCAACCTGCCGGCTCAAAATACTGTTGATCTTCATGAACTGCTTAACCCGCAACAGGCTGCAGCTCTCCAAAACCTGGCCCTGGAAGTTTTCCGCTCGTGCCAAACTGCTTATATTGATCCCGGCGAATTCCAGACTCTGCTTAAAAAAGCCAAAACCGAACTGGGACTTAAAGGTAAAACTTTTTTTATGCCCATACGTTTAATGCTTACCGGAGAAAAACACGGGCCTGATTTGACGCGACTGCTTGAATTACCGGAACGTAAAACCGTTCTGGCCCGCCTGCAGCAACTTTCCTTTACTGATTCCGGCAATACCTACTGACCCGCACCCCTGAAATTTTCTATCAGCAGCCGCTTTTAAACAGGGAATAACCACAGTGGGTTTGCTCCTGCATATTACCGCATGCTAACTTCCCCCATAAGTTAAGAGTTACAGGTGTTTATTTTGAAATGATTATAAAAACCGGCGCGGCAGGAAGCTAACAAGGTGTCTTTGCTTTTTTTAAAATTTTAAAAGTAAGTCAATCTATGTTATAATTTTATATATAAATATAAAGGAAAATTATGAAAATAAAAGATATTCTCCGCCGTAAAAAACCTGTACTCAGTTTTGAGTTTTTCCCTCCCAAAACTACCATGTCTACTCTCAGCATCGGCGAAACTATAGGCGAATTAAAATACCTGCAGCCGGATTACGTCTCTGTTACTTACGGCGCCGGCGGCTCATCGCAGGATATGAGTTTTACCCTTAATGATCATATAAATAACCGTACCGGTCTTACTACAATGGCTCATTATACCTGTGTAGGAGCCTCCCGGGATAAAGTAAAAAGTGACCTGCTGCGATTAAAAGAATTAAACATTGAAAATCTGATGCTGCTGCGCGGCGATCCTCCCAGCGGCCAGGGCGATTTTGAACCGGCAGTGGACGGTTTTGCCTATGCTGCAGAACTGGTGGCTTTCAGCCGTAAGCTGGGTAATTTCTGTATCGGCGTAGCCGGTTACCCGGAAAAACATATTCAGGCTCCTGATATGAAAACCGACCTTAAATATTTAAAAGAAAAAGTCGATGCCGGCGCTGATTTTATTGTAACCCAAATGTTCTTTAAAAATGAATATTATTTCCGTTTTCTGGAACAGGTACGTGATATCGGCATAAAATGTCCGGTCATCCCGGGCATTATGCCTATCACAAACTACAAAAATATTGCCAAATTTGCCAAAATGACCAATACCAGCATACCGCCGGAGATCATTAAACAATTTGAAGGTATTGAAAACAATCCGGCCAAAATGCTGGAAGTAGGCACCAATATTGCTTATGAACAGTGCAGTGAGCTGTTGGATGCGGTAGAGTGCCCGGGCATCCATTTTTATACGCTTAACAAATCCTCGGCCACACTGGACATCTTTAAAAAGCTTAATTTTATCAGGCGCTAATATTGTCCAGAACTCTGATAAAACATGCTTTACAACAAAGTCTGACTGATACTAAAATTACGGTAAAAGGATGGATCCGTACCCGCCGCGACAGCAAGGGCGGTTTCTCTTTCCTGGAAGTAAACGACGGCAGCTGTCTTGCCAATCTGCAGATCATTGCGGATAAGAAACTGCCGAATTACAGCAGTGACGTTATCCGTTTATACCCTGGCGCAGCTGTGGCTGTCTCCGGAATGCTGGTAGAATCCCCGGGCAAAGGACAAAACCGGGAACTGCAGGCGGAAACAATCACGGTTTACGGCTATTGCGATCCGGACACCTACCCCTTGCCCAAGGGCAGGATCTCATTTACCAAACTGCGTCAGCTGGCCCATCTGCGTCCCCGCACCAATAGCTTCGGCGCCCTGACCCGCATCCGTAATCAACTGGCCAAAGCTACGCATAATTTTTTTCAGGAACAAAATTTTATTTATCTGCATACACCAATTATTACCGGCAGCGACTGTGAAGGGGCCGGAGAGATGTTCCGGGTTACGGCTTTAGACCTTAAACAGCATGCCGGCAGTAATATTGATTTCAAAAAAGATTTTTTCGGCCGGGAAACCTTTCTTACAGTTAGCGGCCAGCTGGAAGCGGAAATATATGCATGCGCCCTGGGTAATGTATATACCTTCGGTCCTACTTTCCGGGCGGAAAACAGCAACACCTCACGTCATCTTGCCGAGTTCTGGATGATTGAACCGGAAATGGCCTTCTGCAATCTGGAAGAGGACGCAGACACAGCTGAAGCCTATCTTAAATATATAATCAATACGCTTCTGGCGCAAAACAGCGAGGATCTGGAACTGTTTAACCGCTATGTTGATTCCCGATTGCTGGAACGCCTTAAAAAAATTACCAATGACAGTTTCCAGCGGCTTACTTATACCCGGGCCGTATCCCTGCTGCAGGAAAAGGCAGACACATTTAAATATCCGGCAGCCTGGGGTAATGACCTGCAGACTGAACATGAACGCTATTTAACGGAAAAATATTTTCAGAAACCGGTAATCGTTACTGATTATCCCCGTCATATCAAAGCCTTTTACATGAAACAAAATGAGGACCGGAAAACGGTCCGGGCCATGGATATCCTTTTCCCGCAGATAGGTGAGATTATAGGCGGTTCCCAGCGGGAAGATGATTATGATAAACTGTATCATGCCCTGCAGGAGAAAAATCTTGACCCTGCCGGCTATGACTGGTACCTTGACCTGCGCCGGTTCGGAACAATACCGCACAGTGGTTTCGGTCTCGGTTTTGAACGCCTGGTACAATTTTGTACCGGTATGCAGAACATTCGTGATGTTATACCCTTCCCGCGTACGCCGCAAAACGCAGCCTTCTGATGCAGGATAAGTAAGCTGCATTTTAACAGCAAACTATTGCATTACCAGCATACAGGTCTTACTGTCTGCCTCAAGTAGATATACCCCGGTATCCAGACGTCTGTTATATTTATCCTGCAGATTCCAGTTAATAAGCTGATAAGCGGAATTATTATTAAGAGTATAACTATACTGCGGGTATAATACTGTTTTCAAATTGCCGGCCAGTGTATATACCTTTACCTGCTTTGCTCCGGGCGGTATAGCGGCAATAAGCGCTGTATCCGTCTCTCTTCCTATACGGGCCGGAACAATACGGAAAACAGCTGCCGCAGCTGGATCAGAGTCATTCTTTACCAAAGGCAGGGTATAATAACACTGATAAGAGTCAGCTTGCTGACCCTCTACGCTGGTTTCATATTTGAAAATAATATTATCCGCACTTATAACCGGCGTGAAAGAAGCAATAATCTGCTCCTGCCGGTTCAAAACCCGGCCTTTAATATGCGTATCTGCTACCCACTCTGCCGGCCGGGAAAGACTGATAAAAGTATCATCTCCGGCAGGATGATAGAGCTTAATTTTATTGGTATAACGTTTTTCAATAATAAAATGATCACCGGCAGACAAAGGCTGGCCGTTATAAGCCCGGAAAATGCCGGCACGCAAAGAGGCATTATTTCCCTCTACCAGACAACCGCTGCCGCTGATAGTATATAAACCGTCAGAATAAGAGGTACTGCCCCAGTTAACAGTAACCTGATAGTTTTCCAGGGCGGTTTTTGTAATATTGCCGTTACGTGTAAAGGCAGTTACGCGCTCGTCAGCGTAGGCTGACAGCACATGTTTTTGAAAAGCAGCATTTACAGCCAGCCACTGGTTATTTGTTCCCATTACGGCCAGATCATAATGCAGCTGCAGACCGTAAGCAAAGTGAAATAAAAAATTATATTTATTAGTGACAGTAGTCTGCATGGCCAGGTCATGCTGATAGAAAAAAACTTTATCCCGGGCCAGGATTCCGGTAAAGGGATAATAGGAAAAATCCGCTGAAGGTATACTGAAATCACCCCTGACGTCCACCAGATTAACAGTACCGTGAAAACCGCATTCAGTCTCCAGCAGCCGGTCAAAACCCATTTCTGTATGAAGCAGACAATCCGCAAAACGTGCGGTATGGTTGATCCATCCCTTAAGATAGGAAGCTGCATCTGGTGCAGCCGGGTTGTAATCGTAAATAAAAGCACGGGCGCCTATCTGATCTTCAAACAGCATGTCAGAAGGAAAAGTAACGGTAAAATCATCTATAAACTCTTGCAGCCGGCTAACCACCGCCGGGGCATAGGCGCACATGGCATAGCCGCCATGGGTAGCGCCGTAAGTCTCATAGCGCGGCTGACCGTCGCTGTCCAACACTGCTGCATTGGTAATGTTCATGTTCTGAACCGTTTCCGATTCATCATCCCAGAAAGTGGGATTGGAATAAGGCATAATTAAAAAACCATTGCTCTGTGCTTTTTTACTCATGCTTATCATTTCCGCTGTATTGCCGAAAGCCGGATCAGGCGGGAAAAAATCAGGATAGTTCTCATCATGACCGTCCCGCTGAAAAGCAACCAGATGCAGTATACCGGGAGGCACACTCTTTAAAAAAGCATTATAATTACTGAACGGCAGACCCAAATGAAAAGCGTCCATTTTATAGTTTACAGCTGTGGCCGTCTTTTCATACAGGGAACCAAGCTTGTTACGGAGCGGTGTTACCTGGTCAAAAGCGTTATCCTGACGAAACGCTTCTATAGCCTGGTCATGCGCTGCACCCAAACGAATTCTTACTACCGGTGAATACCAGACCTCACTGTTATCCCGGTAACAATAAAAACTGTGATTATAATAAGTGCTGTCCGGTATATAAGCATCGTCATGTACGGGCCCTATAAGTACAGGAAAAACATTGGTACGGTTATAATAAGAGTAAACAGCCATATTCCCGGATGCGGTAACGTAAGAAACAAAATCACTGCATACTCCGGGCCAACCCGGATATCTGGTGGTAAAACTGTAATCCTTATCAAAAAAAGAGGGTTTTAAGATAATACCGGGCATAAGCGGCAGCAGTAATTCCTGTATATCATCTTCCTTAAATACCAGATCTGAAGGGAAAAGAACATTTTCAAGCGCTTTCCCCCAGCCGTTGGAGATAACCAGCTGCATATCAAACCAGTTATCCCCGGAAAAAACCATAGTAACCTCTGCATCAACACGGTGCGCTGCTAAAGGGTCACCTTTATAGTCAAGGACCAGCATATTACTCTCTGCATACCATTGTCTGCTAAACTGGTTGTCGCCGCCTGAATAATATGATCCTGCTCCTTCGTAAATATTACTGCTGCCGGCAAAAAGAGCACCCCAAAGTACACTGTAGCGGGAACCCTGACATACTTTAGCACCGGCGGTTTTATCCAGGATATAACTTATGCCTCCGTTATTTTTGTCTATACCGATTTCGTAATATGTATCATTGCCGATACTTATAAAAGCAAAATTGGTATTGGTCATATAGACCGCTGCCAGGGAGTTGATCCCTAATAAACCAATTATAATTAGTTTTAACTGTTTGATCAGCAAGCCTTTACACATATACGGAAACTAACCCAGCACCGTAACAACCAGCCGCCGCGCATGGCTGCGGTTACGGTGCTCACATAAATATATTCCCTGCCAGGTACCGAGATGAAGACGTCCGTTGGTTACGGGTAGGGTCACAGCCGGACCCAGTATGGAAGCTTTAAGATGGGCCGGCATATCATCAGCTCCTTCAAGGGTGTGCTGATAATAGGAAGCGTTTTCCGGAACGCTGTGATTAAAATGGCTTTCAAAATCTTTTCTTACCGTAGGGTCGGCATTTTCGTTCAAAGTGAGCGATGCTGACGTATGACAGATAAAAATATGGGCTACACCCTTGTCAACAGCTGATATATCACCCATCTTTTCCGCTATCTCACCGGTAACCAAATGAAAACCTCTTGGACGCGGTTTTAATGTAATCTGCTTTTGTATAACCATATTTAATTTTAATATTAAATACTAAAATTGACAATTACTCCTGTGAAAGTCCCGGTTTTTAAAAAAAACTATATTGAGCCTTTAGTTAAAGCTTACAGTATGTTTTATTGGCTGGTTCTTCTTTGGACAAACAAAAAAATAAAACTACTGCTTTTATTAAATAATGTAAATATTAATGCTATAATATAATTTATAATTATTATGCATTGTATACCTAAAACATGACCCGGGATCAACACCTGCCTTTTCTAGAACATGTGAAAGAGCTGCGCAAACGGCTTATTTACTCGGCAATTGCCCTGCTTATTGGTGCAGTTACAGCTTTTTATCTCTACCCGCAGATTGTCAGCATACTGAGCCGGCCATTTATGCAAATCGAAAGCGCTTTAAAAAATGATAAACTGTTTTATCATACAATTTTCGAACCGTTTATAAATAAAATTAAAATTTCCTTTCTCTTCGGCCTGTTGCTGGCCCTACCTGTAATTATATTCAACGTGATCCGCTTCATATTTCCGGCACTGCATACCAAAGAAAAAACCTTTGTGCTGTTAGCTGTTATTATCTCCTCCATACTGATTGCGGCAGGTTCCTATTACAGTTATGCCATGGTCATTCCGGCCATGATAAATTTTCTGAGCAGTTCCGGTTTTGTACAGCAAAATACCTCTTTTCTGCTTAACTATTCTACCAATATTTTTTACCTCCTCCGCTTCATTTTCTTCTCCCTTATCATTTTTCAGATACCGCTGCTGCTGGAAATACTTATGTTTCTTGATTTAATAAGCCGCCGGTTTTTACTGCGCCAAAGCCGCTACATTATTATAATTATCTTTATTATAGGCGCTGTTATATCGCCGCCAGACCCCAGCTCCCAAATCGCTATCAGTATACCGCTTATCGTGCTTTACTTCCTCGCTATCCTGGCAGCCAAAATATTTAACTTCGGGAGGGGCTGATGTTCGGACTTGGAATCTGGGAAATTACTATTATAATCATTCTTATAGTTATATTTATAAAACCAGCTGATCTACCCGCTTTTCTCTACCGCATAGGCAAACTGTACGGCCAGTTCAGCAGTTATTATAATAAACTGCGTTTTCAGATAGATAAAACCAGGCGTTCCCTGGAACAGGAAATTAATCTGCACAGTAAAGAAGCGGATAAGGATGCTTTTACGGCTGCGCCCGGAAAAAAAAAAGTTAAAACCAGCCAGACGGCAGCGGAAGATAAACACAGAAAAACCGCCCCATACGGGCAAAATGCAGTAAACAATGATAAAATTACCAAAAATAAAGCAAAAAAAGGAGGAAAACAGAATGGAAGGGATAAGACACACTATTGAGACAGCTTCCACTATCGGCCCCACGGAGATTATTATTATTGTGGGCGTTATTGTTCTCCTGTTCGGTTCAGCAGCTATTCCCAAACTGGCCAAATCAATCGGCCGCGCCAAAGGTGAGTTTAAAAAAGGAATGAAAGAAGCTAAACAAAAAGAAAAGAAACAAGAAGAAGAAAGCAACACCGGTACTGAAAAAAAAGAGTAAAATCACTTCTTCAAATGACAGTTTTTGTATTTTTTACCGCTGCCGCAGGGGCAGGGAGCATTCCGGGGAATTTTAGCAGCAGATAGATTATTTTGGTTCTGCGCATAATCCATCACGCCTGCCGGCGGAAAACCATGCTGATATAAATTAGCCATATATTGAAAAAATTTTATACTGTGTTCCAGAAACATACGGTATCCCTGACAAAGATAGTTAAGTCCGGGCTGGCCGTCCGGAGTTATAAGAAAACGGTGTTTGGGACAGCCGCCATGACAAAGTTTAAGATAAGGACACTGACGGCAATACTCCGGCAGTTTGTCCCGCTTGGCATTGCCAAAAGCAAGTTGCCGGGAGGAATTAAACATAGACTGCAGGTCATTTTCCATAATATTCCCCAGCCGGTATTCAGGGTAGACAAAGTGATCACAGGCATATACATCACCATTGTGCTCAATAACTCCGGCCCGGCCGCAGGTTTCAGCCTGCGCGCATACGGGTGAAGAACTTCCCAGCAGTAAAGCCAGTATTGTATCAAAATATTGCACAAAAAATTTTCCCACATCATATCTTATCCAGATATCAAAAATATCTATATAGAACTGTCCAAAATCCCGGGCTGTTACAGCCCACTCCGGGATGGGCAAGCGGGGTTGTTTTTTATCCGGCAGGGGCGGATCTGCCAGTTGTATACCTTTTTTGGCCCACCTTTCTACTATGGGGATAAACTGCATAAACCGGGATTCTATTTTTTTTAAAAAAGTGTAAACCCGGCG
>CAZFAK010000014.1:0-22684 GCA_964517045.1 uncultured Spirochaetia bacterium
TGTATGCGTCTGGTTAAAGAGATTACCAGAGACAATGAAATTTATCTTGCCAACTCTATGAACTCTTTGCGTATTGAGGGGCAGAAAACCATCGCCCTGGAACTTTGTCAGCAGTTCGGCTGGGAAGTGCCTGATTATATTATTATTCCCGGGGGAAACCTCGGTAATGTATCTGCTTTGGGCAAGGGCTTTTTTGAATTACAGGAGTTGGAGATAATAAATAAAATACCGGTCATTATAGTTGCCCAGGTAGAAAACGCCAATCCTCTCTACAGGGCATATCAGAACGGTTTTCGTAATTATCAGCCGGTAACAGCGCGCAAGACCCAGGCCTCTGCTATTCAGATCGGGGATCCTGTATCTGTTGCTAAAGCTGTCAGGGTTTTACAAAAAGCTGACGGTATAGTGGAACAGGTTTCGGAAAAGGAGCTGGCAGATGCAGCTGCGCTTGGTGATACCACCGGTATGTTTAATTGTCCGCATACAGGTACCGCTCTTGCGGCCCTGCTTAAGCAGCTGGAAAAAGGTACGGTAGATAAAAAGTCCAAAGTAGTGGTAATCTCAACAGCTCATGGTTTGAAATTTACCGAGTTTAAAGTAAACTATCATGAAAAGAAAGTAGATTTTACCCCTGCTTACAGCAATGAACCGATTCCGGTTCCGGCTGATTTCAGCAAAATTAAAGATCTGCTCAGAGAAAAAGTTTTCAAATGATTTTTACTCATAATGATTAACAGATATACAGCTAAATTAAAAGATTGCGGGCAAATTTTGCAAAGAAAAGTCTCCGGTCTTTACCCTTATTTACGGGCCTGGTTTCTAAATTTTCAGGAAAACCGTATATCGCTTAAAGCTGCCGGCCTGGCTTTCAGCACTATAATAGCGATAGTTCCTTTTCTTAGTATTCTTTTTGCCGTATTTACCAGCATTCATTTTTTTGATGAGCAGCGCGGCGAACTGGAAAATTTTATTTTTACCAATATTATTCCCAATGCCAATGAGACTTTGACCATATATTTAAAGAAATTTATCAGTTCCGCCAAGGCTTTATCGCTTTTTGGCGCCATTGTTATGCTGGTAGTATCTGTTGATCTTTTTTTTAAATTAAACAAAATAATTTCTGATATATGGCGTATCAGAAAGAAAAGGGGCGCCCTGCAGACTCTTATTATTTTCTGGATGGCCATAACAGCCGGTCCTCTTTTTTTAGCCTTTGTTTTTTTTCTTAATAATAAATTAAATTTTTTTCTGGCGGATATTCCGGCCGGTATTGTGAATATTGCACTTAACATCTCCCTGCTGGGTTTATTTTATCTATTTCATTTGATTTTCCCTTTTACTGATGTTAACAGAAAAGCTGCTCTGGCAGGAGCGTTGTTTACGACTATCGGTCTGATATTATTAAAACTTGTTTTCAGTAAATACTTTGTTTCAGTTGCTACCTGGAAAACCATATACGGTCCTTTAAGTGTTATTCCTATGTTTTTTTTATGGATATATCTAAGCTGGCATATTATTCTGATCAGTGTTCAGCTTGTTTATTTTTTTTCCAGAGGCATCTATACTGTTACTTTGAAATATCCTAAAATAAAAGACTATTATTCTTTACGTTTGCTTATCCTGCTTAATCAATTTTACCAGCAGGGCAGAGGTGCGGTCTCCTTTACCAGGTTACAAAAAAAACTGAAAGCTGATAACCGTCTTTTACGGGAAATACTTAAAGCCTTGCAAAATGAAAAAATTATTGCTACAATTAATAAAAAATATTTACTGCTTAAACCTTTGACTAAAATAAAAATTTTTGATATACTTAAATTATTTTCTTTAAAAGAAAGAAATTTTTATTTCGGCAGAGATAAAACCAGTGACTCTGTTTTAGAGTACCTGAAAAAAATAGACAACAGATTAAGAGGTTATATTAAAGATGATTATCTTGTCAAATTACAATAAATCAGACTTGACTTTTTTTTTTAATTATACTACAACTATAGTAAGATTATGAAACGCTACACCAACAAATTAAATTATTATCTATATACAGTTTTATTTAAAAGATTGCTGTATTATTATATTTTCCTTATAGCTGAATATAGTGATGATTTTGCCGAGGACAATTTCGGGGATGAGTATTACCATGATGAGTACAATGACGAGATCGATGATGAGTATGAGGATGAGTATGACGAAGAGGAGATGTGGGACCCGGAGATCGATGATGAAGAGCTGCTTGACGGTGATTTTGATGAAGAAGATGATGAATTAATCAACGGCTATGATGATATGGATGATATCAATATAGACTTTGATGATTATGATGATTATGAATAAAAGGCGGGAATGATATCTCCCTGACGTAATATTTTCATTTTTTTCCGGCTGATGTCTACAATGGTTGAAGCTGTACGGGAATTTTTTACCGGGAAATCAAAATAAAAATCAATTTTATTACGGAATTTTTTTTTTACATCCTGAATATTTTGCATAGGAGTAGTGCCGGAGAGATTGGCGCTGGTAACAGCAAGCGGCTTACCGTAGAGCCGGATTAAATCCCGTATCTCAGGAACAGCCGGTATACGGGCGCCCAGGGTGCCCTTTTTCTCTTTTAGAGGAAAAATAACAGTCAGGGCACCTGGCCAGTATTTGTCAAGCAGAGGGCGGAACTGTTCCGGAATAAAAACCAACTGCTCCAGCATGGGGATGCTGTCTGTCATATAGAGCAGCGGTTTGTTTTCAGCTCTTTTTTTTAAGCTGTAGATTCTGGCTACTGCGGAACTGTTTTCCGGGTCAACAGCCAATCCCGGCACAGTGTCGGTCGGAAGAGCAACAATACCTCCCTTTTGTAAAATTTTAACTATTTTTTTCATGGCAGCAGCTGATAATTGTACTTTGTTTGTAAAATTTTGTATAAAAATTGTTATGTAATTGTATCACTTGGTAATTCATGATATAATTTACATTAATTCATACCTTCTATTTATTTTTATACATAGGTTTATTCCATTAGGAAAAAAAAATGCGAAAAATAGTAACAATTGACGGTCCCGCAGGATCAGGTAAAAGTACGATTGCCAAATTACTGGCCAATCGTCTTACTGATTATACATATCTTGATACCGGTTCTCTCTACCGCACAGTAACGTATTATCTGCGTAGTCAAAATATATCCCCCCGGGATACAGAACGTATAAACAGCACTTTAAAAAAAGTAAAGATACAGATCAATGATGACAAAGTTTTATTAAACGGCACTGATATTACTGCTGAGATACGCAAAAAAGAGATAAATGAATATGTGGCCGCTTATGCCAAGTTGCCGGTTATCCGCAAATTTGTACGTAAAATACAGCGTCTTATTGGTGAAAAAGAGTTTGTAGTGGTTGACGGCCGGGATATCGGTACAGTGGTCTTTCCTGATGCATTTTGCAAATTTTACCTTGATGCCAATGTTAATGTCCGCGCCCGCCGCCGTTTGAATGAGCAAAATGAAGATTTCACCCAGACAGAGGATGATGTAAAAAATGAACTGGAAAAACGGGATGCTGAGGATAAAAAACGTCCGGAATCCCCTTTAAAAATACCCCCTGATGCAGAAGTTATTGACTCTTCCGATTTAAGTATTGACAATGTCATGGAAAAAATGATCGAATATTACAATAAGAGACTCCAGATAGAAAATAAAGCCATTGACGAAAGCAATCTGCATGATAAAAAAATGTTTTTAAATGCGGTAGAGTCTATTGAAGCGGAAAATGTAAACAGCGGTACCCTGGCAAAGGGCAAGATAGCTGAGATTACCCCTAAAAAAATTGTCCTTGATATTGGCGAAAAACGGGACGGCGTTATTCATGAAAGTGAGGTATCCAAACTTGATACCTCTGCTATGAAACCGGGTGATGTGCTGGATGTTTTTGTACTTAAGGCTGATGCCCGCAGTGAAAACATACGGGTTTCCAAGTTGGAAGCAGACCGCCGCAGTGCTTTGATTGCCATCAAGGAAGCATATGAAAATAACAACGTTATAGAGGGAGTAGTAAAAAACAAGGTAAAGGGCGGTTATATTATAGATGTTGCCGGGAACAATGCCTTTTGTCCCTTGTCTGAGTTTGATGTTAAAAGAGTGGCGCATAAAGAGGACTACATTGGCGAAAAAAGCCGCTTTGCTATCCTGGAGTTCAATGAAAAAACCGGCAAACTGGTAGTCTCCCGCAAAAAGCCGCTGGCTAAACACTATGAAAAACTGAAGTCAGATTTTTTTGCTAAAGTCAGGGAGGGGGAGATATTGGAAGGTATAGTAGCTGCCATTGTTCCTTACGGTGCTTTTATAGAAATAGATGAAGGCTTGTCCTTTCTGCTGCGTACCCGTAACATATCCTGGAAGCGCTTTGAGAAGATAAAAGATGTATTGCAAAAGGGTGATCAGGTCAAGGTAAAAGTAAAACATATTGACTATGAACGTCAGCGTCTTGATATCTCCAGAAAAGACCTGGAGCAGGATCCCTTTGATCTGTTTTGCGCCCAGTATAACAAGGGCGACATTATTTCCGGTAAGGTCCGTAAAATTGAATCTTTCGGCGCTTTTGTGGAAGTTGCTGACGGCCTGGACGGGCTGCTGCATGTTTCAGAGCTGTCCTGGACCAAACGCGTGGAGCATCCCCGGGAAGTTCTCAAAAAAGGCGACGTTATAAATGTAAAAATATTATCCTATGACCGGGAGAGCAGAAAGATCTCTTTAAGCTATAAGCAGACCTATGATAATCCCTGGGAGACTATAGAGCAGCAGTATCCGCGCCAGGAGCTGATCCCCTGTAAGATCGAAGCAGTCGCCAAAAACGGTATTTATGTTGATATTGACGGCAAGTATCAGGGTTTTATCAATATGAATGATATTTCCTGGAAAAAGGAAAAAATAAAACTGAAAAATATGTTCCGGCCGGGTGACAATATTGACGCTAAAGTGCTGGGATATAATAAAGCCAAAAAACAGATTGAACTGGGCCTGAAACAGAAAACAGCCAATCCCTGGGAAGATATAAAGGTCAATTATGGCAGAGGTGGTGTTATCACCGGTGAAGTGGTCAAGATCATGGACAATGGTATTTTTGCCAAAGTAAATGACGAGATTGATGGTTTCTGTCATATATCCCAGCTGTCTAAAAAGCGTATTGATAATATAAATGATGAATTTAAAGTAGGCCAAACCTGTAAATTTGTTATACAGAAAATAGATGAGGACAGCCGCAAGCTCTCTTTAAGTATCAGGGCCTATCATGACCTTGAGGAAAAGAAAAACGTTCAGAAATATTTAAATAATTCGGAAACTAAAAGTAATATTACAGTAGGTGATTTGCTGCAAAAATAATTCAGGGAGTGTACTTATTAAAAAGATAATCCATTCTCCCAAAGCACCGGTAGCAGCCGGCCCTTATTCCCAGGCTGTTTTGCTGCATAATACTTTATATGTTTCCGGTCAGATACCTTTAAATCCTTTAAAGGGAGAATTGGTTACAGGCGCTTTTCAAAACCAGGTACAGCAGGTAATGCGGAATTTGCAGCATGTTCTTAATGAGGCAGGTATGGATTTTACTGATGTACTCCGGACTACGGTTTATCTTACTAAAATAAAACATTACAATATTTTTAATGATGTTTACAGCACCTATTTTACTGATCATTACCCGGCCCGTTCTCTGGTTGAGGTAGCAGCTTTGCCTGGAAAAGCAGCTGTAATGATAGACCTCATTGCCTCTAAAGAAAATTGATATGAACAACCTGCCTGAATACAAAATCATTGCAGCCAGTCTGCATGCTCTTTTAAAACTGGCTTATGCAGAGGATATAGGCAGCGGCGATATTACTACCAGTGCTATTATTCAAGATAACCGCACAGCATTAGCAGATATAAAAGCCAAAGAGGATCTGGTTGTCTGCGGCCTGCCCCTGGCAGCAGAAGTTTTTTCTTTTATGGGACACAGTATAAAAAATGTGATTTATAAAGAGCAGGAGGGCAGCCGGGTCAGGCGCGGAACAGTGTTAATGACAGTAGAGGCCGGACTCGCTACTTTATTAACCATGGAAAGAACAGCCTTGAATTTGCTGCAGCGTCTTAGCGGTATCGCGACCAAAACAGCCGCTTTTGTAGAACAGCTTGAGGGCAGCCGCATTAAACTGTTGGGAACCAGGAAAACAGTACCGGGAATGCGTCTGCTGGATAAATATGCTGTGAAGACCGGCGGCGGCTCCAACCATCGCCTTGGTTTGTATGATATGTTTATGATAAAAGATAACCATATCCGGGCAGCGGGCGGTCCGCGGCAGGCCCTGCGCCTGGTAAGAGCTGCCAATAAAGCGCGTAAAGAAAAAAAACTGATCGAAGTGGAGTGTAATACACTGGCTGCTGTGGAAGAGATTTTACCTGAACTGCCTGATATTATTATGCTGGATAATATGGATGATTATAAACTGCGTCAGGCGGTAAAAATAATAGACCGTAAGGCCAGGATAGAAGTAAGCGGAAATATTACTAAAGGCCGTCTGCCGGGCCTGAAACGGCTGCCGATAGATTATATAAGTTCCGGAGGATTAACGCATTCTTTTGCTGCCGCTGACATTGCACTGGATATAAGAGATAATGCCGCATCCTGATAATCCGTTAATTGTTCAGTCTGATTTTTCCGTACTGCTGGAGGTTAACTCTCCTCTTTTCCGCGAGGTACGGGACCGGATTTCCTCTTTTCTGGAACTGGAAAAATCACCGGAAATGTTTTATACTTACCGCTTAAACGCTGTTTCTCTCTGGAACGGCTTTGCCAGCGGTTTAACCGACCGCACGGTTATAAACATCCTGAACAAGTATATCAAATATCCTCTGCCGGCAACCGTAAAATATTTTATCGAGGAGTATTACCTTAATTACGGTATTTTTAAACTTGATAAATATGATGCTAAATATTTAAAAGTTAGTTGTGATGATAATGAACTGCTGCAGGATATAAGTTATGCGCGTCAGATTGAAAACTATGTGTACCGGCGTATGGAGGATTATTTCCTTATCAAAAATGAGACAAGAGGAGTATTTAAGCTGGCGATGATCTATCTTAACTACCCGGTTGATGACCGGGTAGGTTATCTCAAATTCGAATCTTATCCTATTGGTTTACGCCGGCATAATACTTTTCACATACGGAACTATCAGCAGGAAGCCTTAAAAGCCTTTTACAACCGGCATGACCCCGGAGGCGGAGCAGGGGTTATAGTTTTACCCTGCGGTTCAGGAAAAACCATAGTCGGTCTGGCTGCCATGGCTGAATATTCCACCAAAACCCTGATTATAACACCTAATATCGTGGCCTTAAGGCAATGGCGGAGTGAACTTCTGGATAAAACCAGTTTAACAGAAGCGGATATAGGGGAGTACTCCGGGGAATGTAAAGAGATAAAACCGGTTACGATTACCACTTATCAGATCCTTATCTACCGTAAAAACAAAAATGAAGACTTTATACATTTTAATATTTTTTACCGTAATAACTGGGGCTTTATTATATATGACGAGATTCACCTGCTGCCGGCCCCTGTTTTTAAAGCTATTGCCAGTATTCAGGCTGTGCGCCGTCTGGGCCTGACCGCTACTTTGGTCAGAGAGGATCACAAGGAAAAGGATGTTTTTTCGCTGGTAGGACCGAAAAAGTTTGATGTGCCGTGGAAAGCCCTGGAGAGTGATGCTTATATAGCTGAGGCTCTTTGTTATGAAATAAGAGTCCCTATGTCTGATGCCCAGTTGACTGAGTATTTTGAGAGCAGTGACCGTATGAAATTCCGGATCGCCTCGGAAAACAGGAATAAAACAGATTATTTGGCATATTTACTGGAAAATCTTACAGGGCATAATATTTTAATTATAGGCCAGTATATTAATCAGCTTAGTTATATTGCGGCCAAATTTGATTTAAATCTTATAACCGGTAAAACCGATAATGCCACCCGCCAGGATCTCTATAAAAAGTTCCGGGAAAGCAGGATCCGCAAGCTGGTAGTATCTAAAGTTGCAAATTTTGCTATTGATCTGCCTGATGCTGATGTTGCCATTCAAATTTCCGGTACCTTTGGTTCGCGCCAGGAAGAGGCGCAGCGTCTGGGACGTATTTTACGGCCCAAACCGGGTGATAACCGGGCCTATTTTCTTAATATTATAACAGCAGACAGTAAAGAGGAATTTTTTGCCCAAAACCGCAAGCGTTTTTTAATGGGACAGGGTTATAAATATAATGTTATCAGTGGATTTCAGCAGTTAAAAGAACTGGTACCTTCTATAGTAACACATTAATTTAAGCGCAGAAGAAAACCAACCGTGCCTTTGGACACGGTTGGTTGATTGGTTTATTTTTAATATAAATTTACAGCTGAATTTTTTTAAAAAATTGACATATAAAAAAAAATATTGTAATATTTGCCTCGTACTTAATCTACAATCCAGGAGTTATAAATGTCCCAAATAAGCGGAAAGGTCGTAGTAGCCCAGAGCGGCGGTCCTACGGCAGTGATCAATCAGTCAATGGTGGGAGCAGTGCTGGAATCGCGCAAATTCTCCCAGATATCCAAAGTTTACGGCGCTCTTAACGGGGTGGAAGGTATTGTAAACGAAAAATTTCTTGACCTTACCCAGGCTACTACCCATAATCTGGAAATGGTGGCTAATACACCCTCATCAGCTCTGTTGTCTTCCCGGAAAAAACCGGATACCAAATACTGTCAGGAGATTTTCAAGGTTTTAAAAGCGCATGATGTGCGTTATTTTTTCTATATAGGCGGTAATGATTCTGCGGAAACAGCACGGATCGTTAATGAGGAGGCTTTCAAAGCAAGCTATGAACTGCGGGTTATTCATATACCGAAAACGATTGATAATGACCTGAAAGTAACTGATCATTGTCCGGGATACGGATCAGCTGCCAAGTTTGTTTCACAGGCCTTTTCCGGGGTCAATCTTGATAACCGTTCGCTGCCCGGAGTTTATATAGGAGTGGTTATGGGACGGCATGCCGGATTTTTGACAGCTTCCTCTGTAATCGGAAAAAAGTATAATGATGACGGTCCGCACCTTATATATCTTCCGGAGACAGATTTTAATATTGACACTTTTGTCAAGGATGTGGTTGCTACTTATGACAAGTATGGCCGTTGTATTGTAGCTGTGGCTGAAGGTGTAACCGACAAAGAGGGCACCCCGATTATGGTAAAACTTACCAACAGTAAAGAGAGAGACGCTCATGGTAATGTACAGCTTTCCGGATCCGGAGCTCTTGGTGATGAGTTGGCCAACCTTATCAAGAACAAGGTATCCAAAATTAAAAGGGTCAGAGCTGATACTTTCGGTTATCTGCAGCGTTCCTTTCTCGGCGTAGTATCTGAAGTTGACCAGCAGGAAGCGCGTGAGGTTGGTGAGAAGGCAGCCCAGTTCGCAGTATGGGATAACAGAAGCGGCTCGGTAACTATAGAGCGTACAGGTGATTACTCAGTGGATTATAAACTTACTGAACTCAAAAATGTAGCCAGGGATGCTACCTGTATGCCGCCGGAGTTTATCAAGGGTAAAAACAATGTCACGGAAGAGTTTAAAAATTATGTCAGGCCTCTTATCGGTGATTCTGCTTCCTATGCCCGTATATATGCACCGTCTGTAGATAAGCTGCTCTAAATAAGCAAGGAAGGATATGCAGACGGAAACAGAGTTTAATACCGCGGTCAGGTCTTTGGGCGCCTGTGTATATCCTTCTCCTTTAAAAAGTAATAAATTTATCAGTGACAGCGAGCGGCTGGTTATTAACAGCAAGCTCGGCTATCTGAAAAAGGCTCTGCAAAAGGGTAAGGAGCCGCTCGCAGTCGAATATGCAGGCCCGCGTAAAGATCTCTTTTTTCAGGCCGGTCTTACCAAAGCCGGTATTGTGACCTGCGGCGGTTTATGTCCGGGTCTGAATGATGTTATCCGCTCCATTGTAATGGCTTTACATTATAATTACGGGTGTAAAGAAATTTACGGTTTCCGTAATGGTTATCAGGGCATTACCTATAAAGCCAGTGAAAAGCCTTACAAACTGAAACCGCAGGATGTGCTTAATATTCATAATGACGGCGGCACAGTGCTGGGCTCTTCCCGGGGAGCGCCGGATATGGAACAGATAATCGATTATCTGGCGGATAATGACATCAATATACTTTTCACTATCGGGGGAGACGGCACCCAGCGCGGAGCGCATGCCATCTACAAGGCAGCCTGTGAAAAAGGGCATAAACTCTCTGTTGTGGGTCTGCCCAAGACCATAGATAATGACATAGCTTTTACTTCTAAAAGTTTCGGCTTTTTAACCGCCTGTGAAGAGGCGCGGCACAGTATAACCTCTGCTTTTAACGAAGCCAGGGGAGCTTACGGCGGTATTGGTATTGTTAAACTTATGGGCCGGGATTCCGGTTTTATTGCCGCCAATGCGGTGCTGGCTAACAATTCTGCCAAGTTTTGTCTGATCCCGGAAGAGGATTTTGACCTGGAAGGTAAAAACGGCCTGTTAAATGCAATACATAAACGTATTAATGCGGGAAAAAGTACGGTAATAGTAGTAGCTGAAGGAGCAGGTCAGCATTTTTTCAAGGGCGGGCAGGTACACAAGGATGCTTCGGGTAATGTTCTGCACAATGATATAGGTTTGTTTTTAAAAGACAAAATAAAAACATATCTTAAAGAGAACAATCTTCCTGCCAGTGTGAAATATATTGATCCGAGTTATATTATCCGCAGTCAGCCTGCCAATGCGGAAGACTCGGCTTTCTGTCTGCTGCTGGGCCAGCACGCTGTGCACGCAGCCATGGCCGGCAAAACCGATATTGTTATCGGTTCCTGGGACAATCAATTTGTCCACATACCTATAGAGATGGCTGTGCACAAGCGTAAAAAGATTGACACCAGCGGCCATTTCTGGGAATCGGTCCGCTTTGCTACAGGTCAGCCCCTTATTAAAAACAGTTAATTTTTATTATGATCAAAGCTAATGTGCAACAGATCCGCAGCCGTCTGCCGGAGCATGTAAAACTGCAGGCAGCAGCCAAGACGCGCAGCAGCGGGGAGATTGAAGCTGTGGTCAGGGCAGGGGTTGGAATCATAGGCATGAATTATGCCCAGGAGGGTCTGGCCCGTTATCAGGAAGTAAAAACTCCATGCAGCTGGCATTTTATCGGTCATTTGCAGAAAAACAAGGTAAGGGATATTGTGCGTTGTTTTGATATGATAGAGACTGTAGACTCCTTAAAACTGGCAGAGGTTATAAACCGGCGGGCTGCTGCTTTTAAAAAAAAGATGTCTGTACTGGTAGAGGTTAACTCCGGCCGGGAAGCAAGTAAAAGCGGTATTTTACCTGAGGATACTCCGGCTTTTGTTGAATCCATAAGGCAGTACCATAACCTTAGTGTCAGGGGGCTGATGACAATGGGGTATTTTTCTTCTGATCCGGAAGCGAGCCGGGAGTGTTTCCGGGTAACAGCGGATCTTTTTAAAGAGATTAAAAAGAGTATCGCAGCGGATTCTGACTGGGATACCCTGTCAATGGGTATGTCTGCTTCCTATGAGACAGCAGTAGCTGAAGGGGCAACCATGGTCCGTATCGGTACAGCCCTTTTCGGTCCGCGCTTCTGACCGGCGCGTTAACCGGGAGTATTAACGGAGCAGAGCCAGATACCGGTTTTGGTATGCTGTAATTGCAGAGAGAGCAGGTTTTTCTATCGCGGTCAGGTCTAAACTAAAAGCATCAGCAAGGTCAAAAGGGGTTTTGTTTTCCAGAGCTGCTTTAGCAAGCAGAGCAGCTCCAAAAGCGGTTGCCTGTTTCAGATTGGAAAGGAAGTGCGGACTTTGCGGCAGCAGGGCGCTTACCAGTTTGTTATAGGGCAGATTGTTGCGGAAACCGCCTTCGGTAAATACCTGGCCCTCACCGTCAAATCCGGCCATTTTAAAGGCAATACAGGTTTGTATGGCGAGGGAGATATTTAAAGCTGCATAAGCGAGTTTATAATCAGCAAAACATGGGGGATAGTGCCCCTGTTTTATATCTGTCAGAGAATAACTTTTACCGTTTTCTATGACCCGTGAAACAGATTCCGGGAAGATACCTGCGCCTTTAAGTACACTGGGCAGAAAAAAGAGTTTTTTTTCAGTCAGCACCTGTTGGTACAGGTCCTGCTCCCATACGGGAAAGTCCTGCATGCCGCAATGCTGTTTTAGAATGGAAGTATAGGTATCAAATTCCATACCGCCCAGGAAAACAACGGTTTTAACAGGATCAAAACTGATATTCATATTATAAAAAACCGGTTTGCCCAGTTCGTCATTGCTAAAGCTGATATCGGAACAGGGATGCATAGCCACGCACCAGGTGCCGGTAGAGTTAAGAATAAAGTTGTGCTTTTTGATCAAAAAAGGTACCAGTGAGGAGTTGGAATCATGTACTCCCATTGTTACGCGGCATTCAGTCGATAAACCGGTAGCACCGGCAAAGGCCGAGGAAACATGGCCGAGAATATCCCAGGAGTTTTTAAAGTCAGCCGGCAGTTGTTTCCGGATGCCCAGTTTATCAGCTACAAAGGAAAGTTTTTTTTTATAAGGGTCTAGCAGGTAGGTGTGACAACCGGCGTAAGTGGGTTCGCAGCCTATATTCCCGGTCAGGAGAAAACCAAGGTATTGCGGCATGTAAAGTATATTAGTGGTTTTTTTAAAGCGCTCCGGATAGGTTTGCTGTAAAAAAAATATTTTTTTGGCAACGTTGACCATGCTGCCGATCTCGGCAGTGGCTGTTTTCTGCTGCAGCTCTTCCCTGCTGCCTGTCCGGGAAAAAAAACGGCTGCTGAAAGAGTCGTCGGTTTCAGTAGTGTAAGCTACAGGGGGCGTGCTTAGTTTTCCTTTACTGTCCAGACAAAAAGCAGTAGCCCCATGGGTGGTGACAGAGATAATATCCAGCGGGTATTTTTTATTGAATGTGGCCAGACTGTTTTTCAGCCAGCCGGTAAGTTTAGAAACATCTTCGAAATTTATATGGTTAGCTGTGTATTCCGGAATGCGGTCAATAGTACTGTCAAGCAGGTTAAGAGCTGTATCGTAGACAAGCAGTTTTTTATTGGTTTTCCCTATATCAACAACAGCTATATATTTTCCTTTTTTTTTTACCGCCATAAATTTCAGTATGGTTTAAACACTGATCTCCAGTACTGCCTTGCCTGTATTTTGTTTTTTGATGATCGTATTCCAGGCCAGTTTAACCTGAAACAGAGAAAAAGTTTTATACACAAGAGGCGAGATACTATTTTTTTCGATCATGCTGAATAAAGTATTGGTAATTTTTTTCAGTTGACCTGTATCCCGGGCCAGCCAGGTTAAATCAACCCCGAAAACAGCCTTATTATCCTGTAAGAGTTTTTTTCTGCTGAACTTACCGGAGAACAGGCTTTGGTTGTGATAGCCGTAAAAACCGATACGGCCGCCGCTTGACAACAGATTGTAATTTAACCGGTTAAATTTACTGTTTAGCGGATCAAAAATAATATCAACACCCTGTGTTCCGGTAAAATCTTTAATTTGTTTGGTCCAGTCAGGAGCATTATAATCAATTAAAAGGTCAAGATCAAAATCTTCCAGAGCATAATGTTTTTTTACCGGAGCACTGCCAATAAGTTTACAGCCGCTTTTTTTGAGCAAGTCAGCAATTGCACAGCCGTAAGCGGAATCAACATCATGTATAAGTACGGTCTCCTCAGGCGCAGGCCGGGCGTTTTGCACAACAAGCTGGTAAGCGGTTATATAATTTACCAGTAAAGCGGCAGCATCAGCATAATCCAGCTTGCGCGGCATGGGAAATATATAGTCAGTGGATACTACTGCCTGTTCACAGTATCCGCCTCCCGGAACAAGTGCTATAACTGCCTGGTCAACCAGGTTTTGGTCTACGTCCTGGCCTACAGCTGTAATATCGCCGCTAATCTCCAGACCGGGAACAGTCTCTGTGTGTTTGGCCGGGGCAAAACGGGGTAATGAGGCAAATATGTCCTCCGGATTAACGCCGGCAGCCTTTACCTGGATCAATACTTCATTTTTACCTGGTTTTAGTTCGTTTTTATCAGTTGTAATTTTTAATTTATTTGTTCCTTTTTTGATAACCTTTCTCATCTTAAAACTCCTTACTATATTTTATCATGAACCGCCTCTTAAATAGCAAGTTTTAACAACTGTTTTTTTTACGGTATTGCCCCGGTGTCATTCCCTGTATTTTTTTAAAAGAGCGGTTAAACAGAGATAAATTATTAAAGCCGGTTTCCAGAGCAATCTCAATTATTTTTTTGGAAGTATTGCGCAAAAGCGCAGCTGCTTTGGTTATGCGCTGTATATTAATAAATTCAAACGGGGAATCACCAGTGTATTTTTTAAAAAAAAAGGAAAAATAGGAAGCTTCCATGCCGCACATACCAGCCAGATCAGCAAGTATAAATTTACAGTTCAGATTATTTTTAATGTAAGCAGTCACGGATGCTATTTTATTTTCTATTTTCAGTATTTTACGGTTTTCATGATCCCGGTTATTGTTGTCTGTCTCCAGTTCATTAAGACACTGTATTTTAAGTACAGTACTGCCTATCTGCAGGTAGGAGTTTTCATCAAGTGCTTTTGTTTTTATTTTATTTCCGTTTATATAGGTGCCGTTGGTAGAATTAAGGTCGCGTATATTTACTTTATTCATGGCAGGGGCTGCGGTGATTTTAAGATGGCAGCGGGAGATAAGGGGATCGTTGATAGTAATATCCGCCTCATGATCGCGGCCTACAGTGGTTTCCTGTTGTTTAAGTAAAAAACTTTTTCCCTTGTCAATACCGTATATAACGATCAGATGAGTTTTGCGTACGGGGGAGATGCGGAGGGTAAAATTATCAGCTGTAATAGTTCTTAATGGTTTTTTTTTCACATTATATTGTAACATAACAATATATATAATTATTAATTTTCCTTAAGTTTTCGGTTATATTCGTTTTTTTGACCTGTCCAAAGAGAAAGTGGGCAAAGCCCGGACTGGATAATTAAACCGCTCTCCCGGCAGTCGGAAAGAACGCTTAAACAGATTGAATTTTTGCGGTTAATAGATTAGAATTATGCAACTGATATAAGCAATGAATTATTCAATTATTATTTTTGTTCAAAGTGCTGTTTTCTTTTTTTTACCGGTGCTGCTTTTACCTTCATTATTATTATCTTTATACTATGGCGATAACGGTTTTTCTCCCTTTTTACAAACCATGTTCATCTCTCTGGGCAGCGGCGTAGTGTTTTATGTAGCATACCTATACATAAACAGCAGGATCCCGGGAGAGATGAGAAAACGTATTAAGCCTAAAGAGGCTTATGTTTCCGTAGCCCTGGCCTGGCTTACAGCTTCCCTTATGGGCTGTCTGCCCTTTATTTTTTTAGCTGAACACAGTCTCTCTTTTATAAATGCTTTTTTTGAAACAGTAAGCGGATTTACCACCACCGGTTCCACGGTCATTCCTGATGTTACCATCTATGCCAAATCAATTTTATTCTGGCGCGCTTTTACCCAGTGGATAGGAGGCATGGGTATTATTCTGCTGGCCCTGGCCATATTGCCGATGATCGGCGTGGGAGGACAGCAGCTCTATGCTGCTGAGGTTCCCGGTCCGTTAAGCAGTAAAATCACTACTACCATAACGCAGACTGCCAAGCTCTTATGGTTTGTTTATTTGCTTATTTCAGTTATGGAGGCTGTCAGTTTATATGCCGGCGGTATGACTCTGTATGATGCAGTTACCCATACTTTTACTACGCTGGCCACAGGGGGATACTCAGTCAGAAACGAAAGTCTGGCTTATTACTCACCGTTATTACAGTATATAGTTATCTTTTTTATGTTTCTCGCCGGTATCAATTTTTCATTGCATTATTTTGCTTTTAAAGGATCTCCTTTAAGCTATTTTAAAAACAGTGAATTCCGGTTTTATCTGTTTGTGCTGCTCATAGCAGCCGGGTTTATCTATTTAAATACGGAGAGTATTATAACAGATCCGCTTAGCAGACTGCGCCATGTATTATTTCAGACTGTTTCTATAACAACTACTACCGGATACTGCTCTTTCAATTTTGATAAATGGCCGGATTTTTCCAGACTGGTTTTGGTGGGATTGATGTTCATCGGCGGCTCCGGCGGTTCTACCGGCGGCGGTATCAAATGTATACGGGTAATGATCCTGTTTAAATATTTTATCATTCAGATCCGGAAAATTTTGCACCCCAAGCAGGTTATTCCTCTGAAAATAGGGGGTAATGTTATAGCTGATAAAGTAGTTAATACCATAGTAAATTTTATTTTAATATATATTATGATAGTAATTATTGCTGTTTTTATTGTAGCTTCGCAAGGGTATGATCTGATAACTTCTTTCTCATCAATTGCCGCTACTATAAATAATATAGGCCCGGGACTGGCCGGGGTTGGAGCTGAAGCTAATTTTGCCCACTTAAATACTATTACCAAAGTTGTCCATATTGCCTGTATGCTGGCCGGACGGCTGGAATTAATAGCTTTTATTATTTTATTTTATCCCGGTACCTGGATGAAACATTGAGTCTGCCGGAATAAATAAAGGAATTTATTATGGAAAAAGAGATAAAAAAAATTAAAATCAGGCAGCGTTTGCGTAAAGATCTTGGTGATCTTGATGAACTGGCGGAAAGTATGCAGCGGGTCGGGCTTATCAATCCGGTTATTATAAATACAAACAATGAATTGCTGGCTGGTGAACGGCGGTTGGTTGCTGCCAAAGAGCTGGGCTGGCAGAAAATACCGGTACGGATAATTAAAACAAAGGGAAGACTGCAAAAACTTGATCTTGAGCTGGAAGAAAATATAACCAGAAGAGATTTTAACCGGGAAGAAACAGAAAAGGGGTTGAAACTGCGCAACAAGCTGCGCTACCGTTCCCTGCAGGGGCCGTTGATGCGTCTTTTACTGTGGTTATGGTCTTTTATAAAAAAACTGTTTGGTAAAGAGTAGTTTTAAATATTGCTTTTATCTATTTTTTGGTTTATAATGCGTATTATTGGTGCTGAATAATATATTTTGACTTTTAAGGAACATTAATGCTGCCGGTATTATGGAAATTTATTATGCCCTGGGGCGGAGACCTGACGCTTTATTATTACGGTTTTACGCTTTTAGTGGCTACTGTAACGGCTTATTTTATTTTTATAAATATCAATAAAGACCGCTATGATATTAATTATCTGACCAATGTTTTTATACAGCTTATTTTAATATTTTACGGCGGCAGTTATTTATCCTACCGGATTTTAAACTCCTTTTTTGCTGTTATTCTGACTTCTCCCCCGCATGGTTTCTACTTTATCAGCGGCGGTATTATGGCCTGTAGCTGGGTTGTATTCTTGTGGCGGTCTGAGCGCAGCGACCTGCCCCGGGTTATGGATACACTGGTCTGGGCGTTATTGCCGGGCATTATACTGGTAAATCTGGGCGACTTTCTCGGCGGCGGCTGTTTCGGCAGTCCGACCTCGCTTTTTGTCGGTATTATTTTACCGCAAAACACTTTGGGCCTGCCCCTGCGCGGCGCGGTACATCCGGTTCAGCTTTATGCTTTTGTTAATTCTTTACAGATAATGATTTTATTATTTTTAAGCAAAAATTTTATTAGACAAAAAGGGGTGTTATTTGTGCTGTTTGTTTGTTTCTGGGCTGTTTTTTTATTTATTAATGAATTTTTCCGGGGAGATGTGACGCGGGCTTTTCTGGGCTTTTCCTTTAATCAGCTTGTATTATTGGTCCTTTTTGTATCCGTGCCTATGGTCTTTTTACTATACTATTTTAAAAACGGTGGTTTCTATTTTTTTAAAAAGACCAGTCCAAAAAAATCTTCCGCCGGGAAAAAGAAAGTGCGGCTTAAAAAAAATAATACTCCTGTAAGAGATATCCTCTTTTTCCGGATCAGTAATCTGAAACAGTTATTTATTTTAACCAAGCTTATTATTATAATTATTATCTGTCTGCCCCTTTTAACTCTCAAAGGGCAGTACTGGAATGATTTTCAGCTGGTGCCTGATAAAGCATGGGCTATTAAAAAATATATAGATAAAATTTTTATCAATATACCGGCTGCTAAACTTTTTTATAAAGGCAGGGAGTATATGATCTCACCGGGTAAACCATCTACCCAGACCCCTCTGGGCAATGGCTATATCTCCAGTAAACGTAACAGTATAAGATTTGTTTATACAATGGGGTGGCGTAAAGGCGAGGTTATTAAATACGGTCATAATTTAAAAGGCGAGGTAATCAAAATTCCTTATGATAAAATGCGCGGACTGGGATTAAATATAAAAAATTATTCAGATTATGTCATTCATGCCACTACCGAGGACTGGAATATCGGTAAGGCAGCCTCTTCAGGTTGTGTACGTATGCGCATTCCGGATATGCTGGAATTATTTAAAAATGTCAGGGTAAAAACCCAGGTGGTAATTGATTATATTTTAAGCGAGTTAAGCGGAACCCGGCTTATTGTATACAAAGATGTTTACAATCTTAATGCCTGTTTTGTAGAAGGGGAAAGAATTGATTTTTTTGAATACACCCATGATATGGTAATGCGTAAAACCGGCAAAGCGGTTTCCTATATAAAATTAAAAAATTATATAGCCAAGGAAAAATATATTAATAATAAAATTATTATCCCCCTCCGCTATATAGTAGAAAGATAATTTTAAATTTATGGCTAAACGTAAAAATAATAAAAAGAGATCATCTGCAGCCGGCTCTGTTAATAAAAGAAGCTGGCAGCCGTTATTTATAACCTTTTTTTTTACAGCAACAGTAATTTTTTATATTTTTTTATATGCCCTGGAAAAAGAGGACGGCAAGGTAACTGCCTTGGACCGGGTAGTCACTTCGGAAAATGTTAAATTTAAATATCAGGGAGAAAATAAAATTAATTATTATAAAGAGGAAGAGCAGCAGCTCATTACGGATCAGGAGGGAAATGTAAGCGGCAGTGAAACTCTGGTTGATTTTTTCAAAAAGCATGAAGCCAGTTTTGCTTTTAAAAAAAATTCTAAGCAAATTTTACGTAATAAATACAGGAAAAAATATAAAAAATTTTACGGGTTTATAAGAAATTTAAATCAAAAAAAATATATTGCTGCTTATAAATTTTTTAAAAAATTATCACGGCAGGAAAGACGGGCTTTACTTGAATATGAATTTACATCGCAAAAAAGCAGTCCGGTTTTTCTGGTAAATCTCGCTTTATTTACCGGCTCTTTTTACGGGCCCCGCAGGATCGGTTTTTTAAAAGATCTGGTTAACAAGGCTGTAAATAAAACTGTTGTTTATTATCTCTCAGAGGCGGTTTATCGTCTGGAGCATCCTGAAGAACTGGATATGGAAAAGGTAAAGGCTTATTTCGAGCCTCCGGAAACAGTGGTACGCAGTGATTAAAGGTCTTTTACCATTTCCAGCATTTGGTTAAGTGCTTTGTCTTTCTGTTTGACTTTGGTTTTTTTTACGGTTTTGCGCAGTACATGTTCAAATTTTTTCGAATCGGTTTTTTCTTTCAGATCCATCAGAATCTCCAGTATTTTTTCATTATGATTGATGTTGAAGATCTCTTCGTCATCATATTGGAACTGTTCAAAAAGGGAATTTAAAGAGGAACTGATATCGTCAGTTTTATTTACTTTGTTTTCCAGTCTTTCCAGTTTTTTTTGTTTTTTTTTAAGATCCCGGTCCCTGCGGTCCATCTCTGTGCGTTTCATAATAGATCCTTTTACTGCCTGACCTAATTCTATCATGTCCTGTTACTATTATCTATGCCGGAAAGTATTTAGCAAATTTCTGTTTTTTTCTAAAACCGAAAGCACTAGCCATAGCACCGGCATCCGCTTTGGTTTCAAACAGGCTTTAGCCCTGAAGGTGAGATGGAAGTTGACCGGCGGTGATATGCAGCAGTATGTCTGCCGCGGCTATTATTTTTGTAATAATTATTTTTTAAACCGGAAACTGGTGAATCTTAACATTTAATTTAGAGCAGGTTTATGCCACCCTCTGTATTTTGTGAATTAAATTCACTAAAGTAATTGTTTGTTTGATTTTCAGAAAAAAATAAGCTATAATTGCGTTTCTATATTACTTTAGATTTTTTATTACAGGAAAAGATATGGAAAACAAACGAGTTAGCATAAAAACATTACCCGGTGATGATCTGCGCCAGATCATGTGGCGTTACAGTGACCGTTATGACCTGCAGATGATTATACAGTCTACCAGACCGGTAGCAAGAGGACCGGTTGCGCAGGCTGTTGCCAATGGACAGCGCAATACCCATGAGTGGACCCGGGAGAAACAGGATCTGTTTCAGCATTTTGATACAGCTGGTATAACATCCGCTTTTATGAATACGGAAGAGGGCGGTTTTACAGACGGACCGAAAAATTTTATCCTGGCAATGATTGCTTATGAACTGTCCTGGGTTGACGCCGGAGCTGCTACAGCCAGTCTGGCAGGTAATCTGGCTCTGGAACCTATTAAAGAGTGCGGCACCAAAGAACAAAAACTGGAATATATGGGAGGAGCGGTTCCAGGTAAAACAGAAGAGATCAAACGGGGCGCTTTTGCTCTAACCGAACCGCTGCCTTACGTAGGTGTGGATACAGGTATTCTTTGCGGAAAAGTATCAGTAGAGTCCTGGGAAGAGGGCGGTGAGCCGATGCTGCGGGTAGAAAAAAGAGGACGCTTTATTACCAATATGGCCGGTGCTAACTTTGTCACTGCTGCTGTGGAAACCAGTGATGAACGAATTAAAACCAGCTGTATGATTATTCTAGATAAAAAAGATAAAGGTAACTGGGATACAGGATCGCCGACACTCAAAATGGTGCACCAGCTTTCAGCCACCAATGATCCTATTTTAAATCTGGTAGTTCCGGCGCACCGTATTATCGGCGGCTATACTGTAAAAGACGGTCGGATTATTCCCAACTACAGCCATGGGCATGTTATTGACGCTGTTTTTAAACGCACCAGGGTTACGGTAGGTGTTATGACAGCGGCCAAACTGCTTTCCGCGATAGAGCCGGTTATGCGTTATCATCGTAAAAGGTTTCAGGGCGGGGAGCATGCCAAACCCGGCACCCCGCGCTACGAGCATGGTATTCAGCAGAAAGAAGATGCCCGGCAGCGGCTGATCGATGTCTGGGCTACAGGCGAGGCGGCTGCATCCCTGGGCTTTGCTACAGCCCGTTTGTTTGATGCTTATGATGAGATAGAACTCGAAAAAAACCGTCTCCTGGCGGAAAAAGGCATACATGGCGCCCGGGCCGAGATGCGGGAAATGCGTCAGTATGACGAGGCTGCTCTGACCCTGATAGACCAGGAGCATCTGCCGGAAGCAGAGCGGGATAAAAGTAAATATGAACAACTGCAGCAAAATACTATAGCCCAGTATATTGTCAGAGATGCAGTGGCCAATGTTTTGTGTCCGGCATGTAAATTATGGAATACAGGTTATGGCGCCAACATGATGCGGGAGGCAGTAAGCCTTATGGGAGGTTACGGCATTACCGAAGACTGTCCCGGTTATCTTGGTCAAAAATGGATGGATGCTCAGCTGGAAGCTAATTATGAAGGTCCGGAAGTAGTACAGCGGCGCCAGCTTACAGTAGTAATGACCAATAAATATTTTCTTAAACAGTTTACCTACTGGATCAGCGAGTTGAAAAATACAGAAAAGGAAGATCCGGGAATGGGAGCTTCTGCTCTGGCAGCAGCAATGGAGTTATGGTTATGGACCCTGGATTATCTACGTACCAATAAAGACCCCCTGGGTGATAAACTCTACAAGAGTAACCGGGACGGAGTTACCTATACTATGGCAGATGCTCTGTGCTGGCTTTTAGCTTCCCGGTATCAGATACTGGATATTATTGAACTTAAACAAAAAGGCCCGGCCAATCCGGTTATTCAGGAGGGACTGGAGGGATATGTTAATTTTTTCAGTGATATGTGTTTTGCCCAGGCTGGTAAAGCTGCCGGCGAGGTTTCCCGGATCGCTTCCGAGCTTATATACGGATTTACTGATGACGCCGGAAGTATAACGGATATTGAAAAATTTCAAAGTTTAAAACAGGCTGTGGATCAAAAACTGTGCGGAGCCCGGCTGGCCAAAGACAGAGCTTCCCGGGATGTTGCTGCTATCATGATTCCGGAAGCCCTTGATTATCCGCAATAAGGTGCCGCTTATGGACACAGAACGCCAGAAAATGGACGTAGATATAGTCTGTACCGGTTTCGGACCGGCTACCGCAGGCTTTCTATATACTTTAAATAAAAATATAATGGACGACAAGGGACAGATAGCTCTGGAAAGCCGGGTTACACCGGGGATGCCCTTACAGGTTATATGCTATGAACGGGCTGATGATATCAGTTTCGGACTTTCCGGCATTGTAACCCGCGCCCGGGCAATACGTAATACTCTTAGCGAGACTGAGCTTAAAGAGATCCCCATGACAGCACCGGTAAAGCATGAGGAGATGCTTTATATGCTGGATCCGCATGGAAAAAGCCGGCGTCCCTTTTTAATG
>CAZFAK010000015.1:0-22661 GCA_964517045.1 uncultured Spirochaetia bacterium
CCGAACAATACTTATTGCCGGGCTGGTAATTCTACGCTGTCAGGTTAATTATTAACAAAATTACTGCACTTTTGGAAATTGACAAATCAGGGCATCTATTGTATTATTAATCAATAAAATAGTATTAAATTAATTGATACTAAAGATATTAATATTAATTTTGACTATATTAGCTGGACTTACAGTTTAAAAATTTTACAGCTAACATTTTACAGGAGATAAAGATAATGAATACACCACATGCCTGTCAATCCCGCTATCTGGGAAAAAATATTAAAATTATTAAAAGAGAGCTTATAGCGAGTGATCCGGATACCAAACGCCCTACGGAGATTCATAAACTGGTTCTGGCTGTCGGCAGCGAATGGGGGAAACATTATCAGGCCGGACAATTTGTTTTACTCAGAATAAATGAGGAGGGAGAAAGAATCCCCTTAACAGTAACCAGATATGATAAGCAGCAGGGAACTTTAACTCTGGTACTGCAATGCGTGGGTGCTTCCACCAGAAAACTTGCTTCTTTAGCAGCCGGAGAGTATATTAATGATATTACACTTCCGCTTGGTACGCCGCTAGCTGTAGAAAAACCCGTTTCAGCCAAAAATATCGCTATAGTTGCCGCCGGCGGTATTGGGATTGCTCCGGCTTATGCCAAAGCTGAACTCCTGCATAATACTGGTTATGATGTGCGTTTGATACTTACTGCCAGAAATAAAAAACTTCTCATTATGCGGGATGAGATGTATGCAGCACTGGGAATGAAAAAAGGTGAAACAAACATAACAAAGATTATGATCGCCACAGATGACGGTTCTTACAGCGGTCCTGATGCTGTAAGCAGAGATAACCAAAGTATGCAACCGGAAGCAAGAGCAAAAATTTTTCCCAATCTGATTCTGGAACAGTTAATAAACTGGCAGGAAAAAGCTAATGCTGAAATTCCGGTAGTACTGCCTGATTTATATAACAGTATTGCAGCTGACAGGATTGCTGAAATATTTACAGTAGGACCTCTTCCTATGATGCGGGCGGTTGCTGAAGCGACTGTCAAGATGAAAATACCGACAAAAGTAAGTTTAAATAATACTATGGTTGACGGAAGTGCAATGTGTGGCGGCTGCCGTATTAGCCTTGACGGAAAAGATTTTTATGTGTGTAAAGACGGACCTACGGTAACTGCGCACGGATGGAGTAAGGACCATAAAACATATCTTAAAAACCGCCTGGACTGGAATCAGATAGTTTCCCGTTCCCGCACATATCAGGATATGGAAGGATTAAGTAATAAATTACTCAATACAGAACATTCAATATCTGATACAACAGTTAAAGATACTGAAAATATGATAGAGAATAATTATTTAATACGTCTAGCCAGGCATTTTAACATGGATGTGGAAACAAGTATAAATGTACTGATGCATAAAATGCAAGAGAGATTTGGTCATGTAGCCGGCTATTTAAGTCTGTCTAAGGCAGTTATTGATGCTGCAGCCTATTGTACATGTCCGGTTAATGATAAAGCAAAAATTTGTCAGAAAACCTGTCCGGTAGATGTAAATGTACAAAAGTTTATAGGCTGTCTGCAGACCGGTGCTTTAAAAAAAGCTCTTGGTATGCCCGCAGATGAAACACCGCCTGCCCCCGGTGCAGACAAGTCAAAACTGGGCACACTGCTGGAAAATATAGAAAAAAATCCGGACAAGGTTGAAAAAAAAACAGTTGAGATTATTGACAAACAGATATATCAAGCTTATAAGGTTTTAACTGCTTCCAATCCTATCCCGGAAATAACCGGCCTGGTTTGTCCCCAGGAAACGCAGTGTCAGGGGAAATGCGCCAGTAAATACAGAAAAAAAGAAGGTTTTGGCAAACCGACAGATATAGGCAGGCTGGAGGCTTTTGTTGCTCACTGGATCCGTATTTATAATGATCGTATCCGTAATTACAGCTGGTTTGAAAAACCGCAGGTTAAACCGGCAGCTAATAAAAAAATACTGGTAGTTGGTTCCGGACCGGGCGGTTTGGTGGCAGCTGCTGAACTGGCAAAAAAAGGA
Organism: uncultured Spirochaetia bacterium; assembly: GCA_964517045.1. Lineage (GTDB taxonomy): Bacteria > Spirochaetota > UBA12135 > COTS27 > CAZFAK01 > CAZFAK01. The sequence goes on from CAZFAK010000015.1 coordinate 2,058, forward strand.
TATGCCGTAACCGTACATGAAATTTTTCATAAACCAGGTGGTGTGCTGGTTTACGGTATCCCTGAATTTCGTTTACCTAAAGAGATAGTTGAATACGAAATAGACCAGATAGCCGGCTTGGGAGTGGTTTTTAAGCTTAATCATCCGGTAACAGATGTACAAAAAGAGATGAATGACCAGGGTTATGCTGCTGCTTTTATTGCTACCGGTGCCGGAACTCCCTCTTTTATGGGAATTGAGGGGGAAAATCTAACCGGCGTTTACTCCGCTAATGAATTTTTAACCAGAATAAACCTGATGAAGGCTTATAATTTTCCCAGGTATGATACACCGGTGCCGGATGTACTTGATAAAAAAGTAGTGGTTTTCGGCGGCGGTAATGTTGCTATGGATTCAGCGCGCAGTGCTCTCAGATTAGGTGCCCGGGAGGTTACGGTGATGTACCGCCGCAGTGAAAAGGAAATACCGGCACGACATGAGGAGTTTCTGGCAGCGCAGCGGGAAGGTATATTTTTTAAATATTTAACTACTCCTTTTGCTTTCAGCAGTGATAAAAACGGTACTTTTAACGGTGTAAAATATTATAATAATAAACTGGGCGAAGCGGATGCTTCAGGCCGGCGCCGTCCTGTTCCTGTAAAAGATAAAAAACTTTACCTTGAAGCTGACAAAGCTATTGTCGCTATCGGACAGGGTCCCAACCAGATGATGGATATGTCATTGTTTACCAAAGACCGCAAGGGCCGCATGGTAGTTAATCAGGATGATTTTGCCAGCAATATTGAAGGTATATACGGCGGAGGGGATATCATTGCTGATAATGAGGGTACAGTTATTTATGCTGCAGGCTGCGGACTGCAGGCTGCTAATTCAATTCATAAATATTTACAGAAATAAAAATTATCTTATTATTTATTAAAACTGTAGTATAATTTTTCTATAAAATACGCAAAAAAAATATTAATGATTTTAAAATTAAGCCGAATATAAAACATAAGGTAAAAAGATGTTTACAACTTCAATATTCGGTAAAACTCTTGATATGGGACAGATGTCCCTGGGTGCTTACATAGAACGAAAAAAAGTTATAGCTAATAATATTGCTAATGTGGATACGCCCCACTATAAAAGACACGATATAAAATTTGAAGCGGAATTAAACCGGGCAATCGCAAGCGAGAGACAAAAACCTATACCGACTAATATGAACCATCAACGACATATACCTTTTACTATTATTAAAGATTTCAGGGAAGTTAATCCTGAAATTAATGTTGAATATGACACAAATTACCGGAATGATAAAAATAATGTTGATATAGACAGTGAAATCAGTCACGAGTTAAAAAACACATTACAATATCAGGCAGTTACTACTGTTTTAAGCAATAATTTTAAAAGATTTAACAGTATTTTGACATAAATTAACAGGGAAGTTATAGATGGGATTATTTAGTTCAATTAATACAGCATCAACCGGACTTACCGCGCAGCGCATGCGCATGGATGTTATCTCGGATAATATCGCCAATGCTACCACTACCAGGACAACCGAGGGCGGCCCCTTCCGCAGGACAAGAGTTATTTTACGTCCCCGTGATGACGCGCCGCGTTTCAGACTGCCTTTTGTACCAAAGGCGCTTGAACATGGTCCCGGTACCGGGGTAAGGGTAGTTAAACTGGAGAAAGACAAATCACCGTTACGGCTGGTGTATGATCCTTCTCATCCTGATGCCTATAAAACCGGACCTAAAAAGGGTTATGTAGCAATGCCCAACGTAAATATTGTAAAAGAGATGGTTGATATGATATCAGCTTCACGTTCCTATGAAGCTAATCTGACAATGGTTAACAGTTCCAAAGCAATGTATAAAGCTGCTTTAAGTATAGGCAGATAATAAAAATTCAGGGGGAATAGAAAATGGAAAATATCACCGGGAATATAGTTAATTTAAAAGCAAGTAATCAGCGTCATTTCGGTTTCGCTCCTACGCCTAAAGGCAACAGGGATTTTGTGACTGAATTCGGTAATTCGGTAAATAAATCTTTACGGGATGTTAACAAATTGCAGGTTCATGCTGATAAACTGGGACAGAAGCGGATGTTAAAACCCGAATCAGTTAATATAACTGATTTAATGATCGCAGCCCAGAAAGCTCAATTATCACTTAATCTAACCAAAAATATAATTCAGAAAAGTATCCAGGCTTATAAATCACTTACCGGTATAAGATAATTTATAAGATAATTTTTATTTCTGAAAATTTTATAACCGTTTAATTAGTAAGTTTGGTGGTAAGTTCTTTTATTTCAGTTTTGATATAATTTTCCAGAAAGTGCATGTTATTAAGATGACTGAAAATTTTATTTTTCATTTCAGCGGATTTAAGTGAGCGGAGAAAATTGAAAAAATTTTCGCGCTCAAAAAGCAGATTAACGACCGTATTATACTGTCTGCGGGCGCTGGCTGCACTTTTATTGACTGATAATTCTTTATAACAATTTTCCAGAATTTCAATAAGATTCATATAAGTTGTGTACTGATCAAGAGTAGAGGCTTCCGGTTGATCTATAAAATAGTTTTTAACGATCAGTAAATAATGGTCTGTATACTCTTTACGGTTGTTAATAATGGTATTAATAATCGTTTGGATCTGTTCCTGGCAATTGTTGTGCATAAGAATTGAAAATATATATGTCTTGCTCTGAATTGAAGGTGAAAGAAAAATATTTTTTAGAATTTCCGGATAATTTTTCTTTTCCAGCTTGTATACAGTTTCAATAAAGTTGTTTTTATGAGCTGAAGATTTTAACATTTCAAAGCCTTCAACATAATTATGTTTGTTTAAATATTGTTTAATACATGCATCAATATCGGTCTTTAGTTTAACATTGTAATGAGTTATAATATATTTCAGGGCGGCAAGGATAATGATAGTATTTGTCTCATTCATGTCGATTAATTGTTCAAGGTTATGAAGTATTTTTTTGAAGATATCAGAATCAGTGCTGGTATAATTGGAAAGATAGATATCAATAATTTTAACTTTCATAAACAGATCTCTGGTTTTAAGGAACTGACTGAAAAGATCATCAGCGTAACTGCTTCCTTTCGTGTTAAAATTATAAAGTTTATTTTTATACTCAAATTTATTATTTTCATAGAAAACTTTTTTTAAGGATTTCCAGAAAGGTGTCCATTCCTGATCGGAAAAGAGCTCGGGAACCAGTAATGATTTTATATCTTTTTGACTTACTCCCTTATTAAATGTTTTTAAAATAGCTACAGCAGCCTGCTCGTCAGCCTTTTGCAGAATTGCTTTTGCTGTGTCAGGCTTGAATATTTTCAGAGCTTTGATATTATATTTATAACAAATATTCAGAGAATTTACAGCGATACGTAAGGTCATAAAGTGATTGCGTTTATTTTCAAAATCAATTTTAAGTTTGGTCACATTAAGGCTTTTGGATTCCCGGCCTTTATCTTTCTCAATACTTTTAATAAGGCCATAACCAAAACTTTTGTGATATACAAAGGTATCATTATCAAACCGTATATGTTTTTCAAAAGTTTCAATCTGTGGTTTTATTTTTTTCCATTTTTTCTGCAGACCGGAATATGTTATAAACTCCTCCAGATGGGAATGGTTTTTATATTTTTCTCTGTATAAAGTAATAAGATCATCCCGGTAATCCTGGTTCTCAGGGTCAAGTTCAATAAGCTCTTTTAACAAGCTCAAACAGTAATCCGTATTTTTTTTATAATCTTTATAATAATTATTATATAATTTTTTTATAATAAGAATCATCTCTTCAGTATTAAATAAATTCGATAATTTTTTGGAAAATTGCTGGAAAAAACTGAAGTCCTGGTTATTATGAGCAATCAGTTTGTCCCATATTTTTAAAATTTCAGCGTTATCTTTCATTTCCAGAGCCCGGAAAAATGCCATTTTTAAAAATCTGACAGCCTCTTCTGTTTTATTATTTTTTAATTTGATTCCTGCAATTTTTTGCGGTAGTTTATAATTGTTTTTTTCCTGTTTCAGAATACGTTCCCAAATTTCGAGCAGTTCCTCTTCATTATTTTCACGCCGATAATGATCAGCCAGTGTATTAAGAGCAATAATGGATTCATCATATTCAAGAATAGCTTCTGCAATGACTGTGACTATACTGCTTTTACGTATGGAATTAAACTGGTTTAACAGTTTTTCCAAGGCGTTTTCGTATTCAACCTGTAGAGAGCTTTTAAGTATAAGAAGTATAAAATGGGTTAATACGGATTCGTGCGTCTGGGAGAGGAATTGTTCCAGTTCTTCTATAGCTTTTTCCTGCAGACCATTTTTAATGAGTGCATTGGCAAGTTTTCTGGCGTTGAGAAAATCCTTGACGGTATATTTAATCAACGGGGTCCGCAGCAAAACTTCATCCTGCAAAAATGTTTTTAATTGTTCCATCGGGTCATTCATAATTTATCCTTAATTTATTATATACTGTTTCATTAATATTTTTTATTTTTCTTAATAAAGTATCTATTTTTTGTTTAAACTGGTTTTCATCGGTTTCATTTTGAATTATAAAGTAATGATCTATAAGTATAATATAATAATTTATAAGTAAAGGTTCGAGCCTGCCTTTACTTTTATTAGCCATATTATATTTTAATTCAATTTTTGCTGTTTTTTTATTTAATTGGTGGTATTCCTTGGCAGTAAGTTTTTCTTTATAGGTAAAAATATTATTAAGAGCTGCATAGATGGGTATCCATAAATTGATCTCTTTATTTATAAAACCTTTTTCTTCAGCCAGTAATTTTAAATCATTTATAACCGGTGAGTTCAGTTTGGCCAGGTCAATTTGTTCAGCATCTGTATAAAAAGCTTTTCTGTAATTCAATAGTGATTTTTTCTGGTCATTCAGGTAGTAGTATATTTCTCCGAGCAAAGCAAAGATCATAGGATCGTTATGCCTGAATTTCAGGGCATAGATCAGGGTGTCTCTGGCCTTTTGGAAGTCATGAATCTCTATAAATGCTTCGGCCAGATTAATGAGCAGATCAACATTAGTCATATCCGCGTTTTGAAATTCGATAATAAAATTTTTGGTAATTTTGTCATAAATCGCTTTTTTTATATAATCAAGTTTTTCAACATGGCCAACTGCTTTATCTTCTAAAAACTGCTCAAAGGTATTCCATTGGGAAAGAAGGTAGTAGGCGCGCTCATTTCCGGGTTCATATTTATCAATTTTTTCCAGGCGGGAAAGCCAGTATTTCATACATTTCATTAACGGAAAAATTTCAGGAAAATCAGCTCCGGCAGCAATTAACTCATTGTAATTTTTTAATGCTTTTGCAAAATCACCGTTTTGAATCAGCGTAAAACTTTCCCGGAAACGATTCCAAAGCGGTGTATCGTCAAATGTTAATTGTCCGTTGTTATCTGTTTGCATTTTATTTTTTAAAATAATTTTTTTCTGCTTATATTACAAAATATTAAATCTGTTAATTTAACTATAAGATAATTATTTAAGAATTAACTCGTTTTGCTTGTTTTTTATCAGTTTGTCAAAATTATAAACAACATCCCGTATCTCCCTTTTGTTTTCCTGGTATTCGGGTAGTCCGTTGTATTTACTGAGATCCTTTTGAGCTATACATGATTCATATTTTTTTTTAATTCTTTTTAATTCGGCCAGATTGTCAGCATTTTTAATACTTTTTATAAAAGCGGCCAGCCTGGTCCTGAATTTCTTAAAATCAATTTTTAAAAGGAGTTTATCATATTCATTTTTGATAAACCGGTTATTGCTATCATGCTGTAATCCGGTCTGCCATATTTTTTTTACTTTCTGAAGATCCCGTGACTTTTCAAACTCATAATAAAGAATTCCCAGGTTGTAAAATGCTTTCTGGTAATTTTTATCTTCCGGGAACTCGGATTTATATCTGGAAAACCACTCAATAGCTTTTTTAAAGAAATAATGGGCTTTTTTTAATTTTTTTTCTTTATACATAATGAAACCGTAGTAATATAAAATATCGCCGGTTACTATATCGTTTTCCAGTAATTTTTTAAATTGCTTTTTCGCTTTGGTATAATTACGTGCCCGATAGGTAATTACTGCATTTCGTATCTTTTTATAATGTTTACTGGTATATTCCTGCCGGCCTTTACTGCAGTTGTTTAAAATAAATATTAATAATACAGCTGTAATGGCCGCTTTAATATAGGTGTACTGCAAGTTTTTCATATAAAATTATATGATAATTTACTTATAATTACAATATATTTCAGTAATATTTTAATATTACAAATTCAGCTGTTTTGGGAAGGAATTAAAGGAAACTTCCTCCCTGCTTTAAAAGCAGAGAGGAAGCAGTATAGGGGGGGGTAGATTACCGTTTGAGCCGCAATATTTCCTGCAGCATACTGTCGGAAGTAGTTATAGTCCGGGAATTGGCCTGGAAGCCTCTCTGGGTAACAATCATTTCCGTAAATTCGCGTGAGAGATCTACATTACTCATTTCCAGAGTTCCGGCTTTAAGATTACCGGCTATATTATCACCGGCAGGATTAACTAACGCTCTGCCAGAGTTATTGGTTTCAATAAAATTGGTCTCACCAACTTTGGACAAACCGCCGGGGTTGGTGAAATTGGCCAGGGCTACTCTGCCCAGGGGTTTTTTTATGCCATTGGTAAATACACCGGTAATAATCCCTATATCATCTATCTGAAATCCTTCCAGATAGCCCATAGCAACTCCGTTTTGTTCAACTGCTTTAGTGGATGACTTGGAAGCTGTTTGGGTTATGCCGTCAAATTCACCGGCTGTGCCAAGATCCAGCTGTATATTCATAGGATCGCTTCCGGTCATATTATAGGAAAGATTTACCGAGAGATTACGTCCGTTGCCTTCCAGGCGGAAGGGTTGTTCACCGGCACGGTTGTTGTCACCGCTTTCTATGGCGGTAATAGCGCCTTTGGTATTGAAATTAACATAAAAGGAGCTGGAAGCATTGTTACTGTCCGGATTAACAGCAGCCTGCAGATCATTTATTTCCCGCCCCTGTTTATCAATTACGCGTGTATCAACCCGCCATTTATTCTGGATCTCCCTGCCGTTGGCATCCACTGCTTTACGGAAATTCAGCTGTACTTCCTGAAGGTTGCCGCGGCTGTCATAAGTTTCGATAGAAGTCTTCCAGGTTCCGCCAAGTTTCTCTTTTTCAGTGGCATTATTATAATCTGCTATAGCCGGAGTCATGTTGTTAAGATTACATTTATATTTAATATAGGAAGTAGCTTCCGGATCAACTTTTTTTCCGATAGGAATTTTTAAATCTTCAGGTGTTGAACTCACATCAATGGTTGTGGAGCCGTCAGCATTTTCCACAGCTCTGTAGCCCTGTAATTTAAACCCGTTGGCCGGATTTACGAGTAAACCGTCTTTGTCCAGTCCCAAAGCGCCGTTTCGGGTATAAAAGGTTTCCTCACCGTTTTTCATTACAAAAAAACCTTCTCCGGTTATAGCCAGGTCAGTATTTACGCCGGAAGTTTTTAAAGCTCCCTGGGTATGAATCGTATCAATAGCTGCTACGCTCATACCAAGGCCAACCTGTTTGGGATTTATACCGCCTTTTTCCGCAGTGGGGCGGGCAGCTCCGGCCAGGGTCTGAGAAAGTATATCCTGGAAGTTGGCTCTTCCCTTTTTAAAACCATAAGTATTGACATTAGCGATATTATTACCGATAACATCCATTCTTGTTTGATGATTGTTCAATCCGGAAACGCCGGAATAAAGTGATCGCATCATAATAAACTCCTTTTAATAAAACAAATCCTTTTTATCAAAAGAGCTTCTCACATAAAAGGCAGTCAATGCCGGAGGCCAGCTCTTTTTACTTACATAAATATGGTACTGTCAATATTGGTAATGACATTACCCTGCATGGAATTATTATCCATAGCAGTTATAAGCGTACTGGTTTTTACATTAAACAGATACGCATTGTTTTTATAATAAACCAATGTTTCTTTGGAACCTTTTTTTTTAGCCAGGTTTACAGCATTACTTAATTTGTTTATATCCTTGTTTGCTATATTAATATTACGTTTGGCGATTCTTTGCTGGGCATGATTGGAAATCTTAATTTTAGCAGAACCGTCTTTCCGGCTTTGAATTTTTTGTTTTAATATTCCGGAAAAAGAATTTTCAGGAGCTGCAGGTTGCTGTTTATTCTGCTTGATTTTAGCGTTATAAGTATTGTGATTTACAACCTGGATAGCCATTAATCTATTTAACCCTTTTTACATTTTTATTATATTCTGTCTCTATCGCAGCAGGTGCTTTGCTGTGAATAAAGTTTACATCAGCAGGATCCACCTGTTCCCGGCCGATCATTAACAGAGGAGTACCGTCAGCAGTAAATTTCAAGCCATCGACCTCTCCTTTTAAAGTAGTGGTAAGGTTGGCAGGTGTGTAGGAAACATGTTTACCTATAAAATTTTGCGCTTCCAGCCGGTTAATATTTGCAGACAGTCTGTTTACAGCATTGCCGACATTATGCATCTGTTCCAGGGAAGAGAATTGGGCCATCTGCGCAATAAACTCTTTATTTTTTACCGGATCCAGCGGGTCCTGTTTGGAAAGCTGGGTAACCAGCAGTTTTAAAAAATCATCTTTACCCATACTTTCTTTTTCCGGGCGGGCAGGTTTATCGATTGATTTATTATAATAACTGACATCATTTTCCAGCTTTTTTAATTTGCTGCCGCTTATTTTAGTGTTTATATTAACAGGAACTGAGGTTGCTGCATTCATGTTTTCTCCTTTAGCTTCTTAAATTATTAAGCAGTTAAATTAAGCTGCTTTTCATTATAACGTAAGTCAATAAGTCTGTTATCTGCTGCCTCTTTTTCTTTTAAATCAACACCCGGCGAACTATTATGTTTTTCATTTTCTATGTTAAACATGCTTTTTTGCTGATCACTGTTCTGTTCCGAAGAAATATCAACATCAATATTGGCAAAGTTATAGCCCTGGTCTTTTAGATGGTCTTTTAAAAACTGCATTTTTGATTCGAGCAATTCTTTTACAGCATTGTTATCTACAATAAGCTTGCCGTTCATTATATTGTCTTCCATTTTTAATTTAATATTTATTCTGCCGAGATGATCAGGTTTAAGACGGATATTAAGTTCTTTTGTATTCTCAGAAACCGCATATTTTATGCTTTGTATAACCTTTTCTATCAGTTTATGTGTATTGGTTTGAGTATGATTAAGATCATGTATTTTCGTAAACTGAGCCAGGTTTTTATTTTGCTGCAGGGAAACAATTTTGTCATTAAGTATAACCTTGACATTATTTTTATTTTTAGCACCCAGGCCGCTGTTGTTTTGAGCAATTTTATTTTGTTTGGTGTTATGCGCAGCATTATTTTTACTTGATTTCATTTCTCTATTTTTTTCAGCATGATACGTTTTATCGTTTTGCTCAATATTCTGAGTGGTTTGTTTGTTATTATTGGCTTTTTTGTGCAGTTGTTTAAGCAGTTTATCAGCTTTCTCTTGCCAGTTAAAATTATTTTTTAAACCAGGCTGCAGTTTCTTAAAAAAATCTTTCAGTTTATCATTGAGACTGGAAGCAAAATTGAATTTTTTATTTTTTAATTTTTCCATAATTGCGGAAATCTTCTCTTTAAGCTCCGCTGTAAGTTTTCCGTCTTTACTGATACTTTCTTTTATATTTTTAATCAGCTCAGTAATGGTATTTAATTTATTTTGCTCAGTGTTATTTTTGTTTTTTTTATTTACTTCTGCATCGTTTTCTGTTCGCTCTTTATCTCTGCTAACAGGCTCTTTATTCTTTGCTGTCTCTGATGAATTTTTTTCTGCTGAATATTCAGCTTTTTTTTCATTAATTCTTTTTTCAGAATAATGCTGTTCAGACACTGTTTGGGTATTTTCTTCAGCATTCGAAGTTTCCCGTTGTGCTGCGTCTTTTTGCTGCCAACTCTGATTATTATCCTGATATGCCTGTATTTGTTCATTAACCAGACTGTGAAAATCAGTACCACTTTGAGCGGTCTTTTCATAATGTCTGCCGGAACGGGGAATGTTGTTTTGTAATGAGCTTCCAATGCTCTCGATAAAATTCATTTTACTTCCTTGTAAAATCTGTTTTACAGTAATAAATTTTTCGGTTAATTATGAAAAGTAAGTCTTAAAATATACGGGAAAAAAAATGCTAAAGCATTTTTTTAATTTATCATTAAAAAACGGTTTTCCGGTTAAAAATATTAAAAAAAATTCAAAAACAGAGTGAATTTTTTTAAATTTACCAGGTATATATTAAATTGATATTTTCTTTATATTATCAATACAATCCTGTATATCCGCCTGCAGGTTAACTATTTTATTTTCATTAGCTGTTATCTTGGCAATATCCGGTCTGGTTGCCGGATTGGGAGGATTAAAAATAGTACAGCAGTCCTCATAAGGTTGTATAGAGATCTGGTAGGTGTCATATTCTTTAGCCAGGTTTATTATCTCATTTTTATTGCAGCCAAGTAAGGGCCGGAATATTATCATATCTGCAGCTTTGTCAGTAGCATTCATACTTTCCATAGTCTGACTGGATACCTGACCTAAAGATTCGCCGGTTGTAAGTGAGGTAATTTTAAACTGTTTTGCGTACCCGGCAGCGATTTTCAGCATTATTCTGCGCATTATTACTGTATAATAGCGGGATCTGACACTGGCTCTGATTTTTTTCTGCAGTTTACTAAAATCAACCATAGCCAGTGTAAAACCGGGACAGAACTGTTTTATTTTAGCAGCAAGCGCAATTACTTTTTCCTGGGCCTGGATAGAGGTATAAGGATAGGAATGGAAATGAATGCCGTAAAGACTAACTCCTCTGATACTCATTTTAACAGCTGCCACAGGAGAATCAATTCCGCCGGAAAGTAAAACAACAGATCTGCCTAAACTGCCAACCGGCAGTCCGCTGTAACAGCGTATATAATTGCCGTAAATGTATATGTTATCCCGTACTTCAATGTATATAGTAATATCCGGTTTGTGCAGATCAACACCGGCGCCGGCATAATTATTTAATATTTTAGCACCAATATCATTATTTATCTCATTACTGGTTTGTATAAAGCTTTTATCATGGCGGCGGGCATTTATCTTAAAGGTAAAATTGTCAGGATCAACGCGGGCTGTATCCAGTAATTTTTTAAATTGCTTTTTATGAGTATTGAAAAAATCTTTTTTTTTAGGTAAAGAAAATGCTCTGGCAAAAGCAGCAACACCGGGTGTTGTTTTAATCAGTTTTTCCGCATTGGCTGTACAGGTTAATAAAATACGTCCGCGTATTTTGTTAACTGTTCCTTTTATATCAGATTGTTTAAGCCGCCGCCGTAAATTTTTTATCAGGCGGTTCTCAAACATAAAACGGTTGCGGCCTTTAATGCCTATCTCGTCATATTTTATCAGGTATAGCTTTTCATTTGTCATTCTAACTGAGAGAATGATACAATGATTGGTATGTTTATTGCTACATGTGAGAGGTAATTTAAATCCGGATTTGTAAAAATTATAATGATAGTCTATAATTATAACAATGATTGTATGTTCTACTGTTGCAGCTTTACGTAAGGCCCTGCCTGGGTCAACCGGCAAAGTTGCTCTGGTACCCACTATGGGAGCTTTACATGCCGGACATATGTCGTTGGTAAATAAAGCTGTCCGGGAAAATGATTTTACCGTAGTATCTATCTATATAAATCCGACCCAGTTTGGTCCTGATGAAGACCTGAATAAATACCCCAGAGATCTGGACACTGATAAAAAGCTTTTGCAGCAAAGCGGTGTTGATCTTCTTTTTTTCCCATCGGATAAAGAGATGTATAGTGATAATCATTCTACCTGGGTTAAGAACAGCCGGGAAGCCCGGATTCTGTGCGGCCGCAGCCGCCCCGGACATTTTACCGGTGTACTGACTATTGTATTAAAACTTTTACATATTGTCCGGCCGGGGTGTGCTTATTTCGGAAAAAAAGATTTTCAGCAACTGTTTTTAATAAAAAAAATGACTGTTGATTTGAATTTACCAGTGATTATAAAAAGCCTCCCTATAGTCCGGGAAAAAACAGGGCTGGCCCTGTCCAGCCGTAATGATTATTTTACGCCGGCAGACCGTGCTCAGGCAGCTTTTGTTTACAGAATTTTATCTGCATTACGGGAGCAGGTTATACAGGGTAATATAATGAAATACAAGGATCTGTTAAAATTTGTCAAAAAAAAAATAAAACTTGACAAACCGGCAAAATTAGATTACTTTAAAATAGTAGACAAAAGAACTTTACACATTGTTAACAGGGCGGACCAGTGGGCTGTGTTACTGATAGCAGTTTATTTTAAAGGTGTGCGCCTGATTGACAATATTGAAATAAAGGATGATTAAATGATACCGGTAAAAATAAAAAGTATATCCATAACTGATATTGGCTTTGTTATTTTTTTAAAAGGTCCCTCCAGTGAAAAAGTACTGCCTATTTTTATCGGCCCTGTAGAAGCACAGTCAATATCTATGGTACTAATGAAAAACAAACCCAAGCGTCCTTTGACTCATGATTTAATGAAAACAGTACTGCTGAATACCGGTTTCAAAGTTGAAAAAGTAGAAATAACCAAACTGGAAAAGGAAACCTATTATGCCAAACTATATCTGCAAAAAGAAGGTTTTTTCAGCCGGCATACTAAAAAACATTTGGAAGTGATTGACAGCCGCCCCAGTGACGCTATAGCAATAGCTTTACGTTTTGAAAGTCCGATCTATGTCGATGAAAATCTTATGGAAGAACAGGCTATTTTTCTTAAACAGGATAAAGATTTTACTGATAAATTTTCCGACAAAGGCCAAAGCGAAAATATAGATATATCAGCGGAACAGAATGCTTCCCAAAAAGCTGACATTAGTAAAAAAGTAAATGAACAGCTGGGTATATATGAAAAAATGCTGGAGCAGGCTATAAATGATGACCGCTTTGAGGAAGCAGCCAATATCCGTGATCAGATCAACAGTTTAATGAAAAAACAAAGTAATTCTTCTTTTAAAGACAATTAGTTCTTTTTAAAAAAACACTAATCATTTTTCTTTTTATTCCGTATATCAATACAGTAGTCAGTAACAGGAGTAAGTTATGCCTTTAAAAAGAATTTTAATAACAGTTCTGGTTTTATTAATTAGTTTTAACTGCAAATCTGAGGGAGATGATCCCAGAGAAAAGATAGCTGTTTTGCATAATGATATAAGTCCCCGGGATGAGGCTATTCAGATAATTGAAGAAAGCCGCAGTCTTAACGATCCTTTGGAAAAACAGGTTACTGATAAAAGCTCAGTGCCTGTTACTGATCCTGATACAGTTAATGAAATGGAAGGAAGTGTGATGGCAACAGGCAGTAATGTACCTGATGAAATACCTATGACAGAACCTAAAGGTACTTTGACACCGGCTGAGATTAAAAACCTTATTCATAAGGGACGGTTTAGCAAAATACTAAGTTATGAAATCAATACGGCCAGCCCTCTTGCCAAATACTATTACGGTATTACTTATTATTGTCTTGCTAAAGCATACCCGGCAGGAGACGGAAAACGTTCCTCTTATGCCAGTAAAGCTATAAGTATTCTAAAGGAAGCTGCCGTAGATACGGACAGCAGACGGTTAAAAGCCAAGGCTGTATTATGGCATGGAATAGCCATGCTGGTTTTAAAAAACAAAAGGTTTGCCACAGCTTCTTTATTGAAACCATTTAAGTATATTGAACAGAATTTATATAATACCCGCTGTTACAATGATGCTTTATTTTATATTGCCCAGATTTATAAGATCAGAGGTAATAAAAATGCAGCTGAGGATTATCTCGACAAACTTAATAAAACATCTGTCAGAGACAGAGTTTATGATGTCAAACATAAAAAGTGGGTAAAACCGCAAACCGCTTATAATCATTATATGGCCCAGCTAACCAGTAAGCCGCGGCGTACGTACGACCGTCCGCTTGATTCATTAGCGAAAAAAATCGAGGAGATTAATAATGAGATTGTGGGTGGCAGAAAAAAACCGGATACCGGAGAAGCGGTTTTTGAGCAAAGCAGTGCACCGGCAGCTGAAACAACAGCTGATGAAGCTGAGATAGAAGTTCAGGAAGATGCTCTTGACAGTGCCCTGGAAGAGGGAAGTGCAAGCAGTGCGGGTTTTGATACCGGTGGTGTTTCATCAGCCTCTTCTGCAGCAAGCAGAAGTTCAGCATCCGGTCAGCCGGAAACTTCTTCAGAGGGCGGCGATCTTGACACGGAAGGAGAATCTCTGGATGATGAAGAACTGGACAGTGTAGGCAATATAGATGCAGAGGAGAGCTCTGAGAGCAGCAGCGCTGCGGAAGAAGAAACAAAAGAAGAAAAATCCGATGATTCTTTTGATGATGAATTTGTTTTATAATAATATTAGGGGAGGGAGCAATGCATAAATTATTAAAAAAGGTTTGCGGTTGTCTTAAAACTGTAAAGTCTCTGGAAAGTTCACTCTTGCAGCTGGAACATTTCAATGCCGAGATGGGTGAATATCTTAAGGCTAAACTGCAAACGCAGCATTAACCGTTGCTCTGACATCATAACTTATTTTTTTAAAAACAGCTGGTAACAGTTCGATATAAAAGAGATATTCAATATTACCTTTTGCTCCTTTCAGGGGTGATGGGATCATTCCACGGCATAAGTATTCATAATAGTTTAAAAAATTTAAAAACTTTTTCAGAAGCAGACAGTGATACTCCCTGTCTTTTACTACGCCGCCGCGGTTAATTCTGTCTCTTTCCGCTTCAAACTGCGGCTTGAAAAGGAGAACCGTTCTCCCCCTGGCTCGCAGCAGAGCCGGCATTACCGGCAAAACTTTTTGTACTGAGATAAATGATAGATCGATTACGAGCAGATCCGCTTTTTCCTTAAATTTATTTTTATTTAAATAGCGGGCATTTGTATTTTCCCATACCTTAACTCTCGTATCCTGACGTATTTTATATGCCAGCTGATTGGTACCGCAATCAACACAGTATACTCTGGCAGCATTATGCTGCAGTAAACAATCAGTAAAGCCGCCGGTAGAGGAACCGATATCCAGACAGATACTGTTATTAACATTAATTTTAAAAAAAGCAAGCGCCTTTTCCAGTTTTATACCGCCGCGGGAAACATAACGTATTTTTTTTTTTACTGTTATTTCAGGTTTGGCTTTTAACAAATACCCTGCTTTACGGATAATTTTATTGTTTATTTTTATCTCTCCGGCCAGTATAGCAGCCTGAGCTTTTTGGCGGGTAGGGAAGTATGAGTTTTTTACAAGATAATTATCTATACGAACAGGAGCGTCCGGAAGTGTTTCAGGCAATTTTTGTATTTTTCTTATGGTAAAAATTTCCGGAGGTGATATTTTTTTTATTTATGATAACTTTGGCATTTTTGTTTCTGGGAGAATCATACATTATATTGAGCATGATTTTTTCCATTACTGTTCGCAGACCGCGTGCTCCGGTATTTAATTTTTTTGCTTCGTTAATTATATATTTATAACCATCATCCTTTATAACTAATTCAATATTGTCTATTTTTAACAGAGCTTTGTATTGGTTGATGATAGAATTTTTGGGTTTAATAAGTATATCTTTTAATATTTTATCATCCAGGGAGTGCAAATCTGCAGTGATAGGTATTCGTCCGATTAACTCGGGAATAAGTCCGTACTTGACCAGGTCATCAGGAGTAACATATTGCAGGTAGTGAAAATTGTCAGTATTTTTTTTTTCTATTTTTGATTCAAAACCGATTGACTGTACCTGAAGCCTCTTTTTAATAATATCTTCCAGATCAACAAAGGCTCCGCCGCAGATAAAAAGTATGTTTTTGGTATTTATAGATATGTTGGAAGATTGCGGGTGTTTTCTGCCGCCGCGGGCCGGCACCGAAGCAGTTGTTCCTTCAATTATTTTTAAAAGAGCCTGTTGTACTCCTTCGCCGGATACATCTCTGGTTATAGAAGCGTTTTCACTTTTGCGGCTGATTTTATCAAGTTCATCTATAAAAATAATACCTTTCTCTGCTTCTTCAATATTAAACTCTGCATTTTGTATAAGCCGCAGTAAAATGTTTTCCACGTCATCGCCTACATATCCGGCCTCGGTTAGAGTGGTAGCGTCAGCAATAGCAAAGGGAACATTTACTATTCTGGCCAGGGTTGAAGCCAGCAGGGTTTTACCGGATCCTGTTGGCCCGATCAACAGTACATTGGATTTTTCTATCTCAATATTATCATTATAGTTGTTAAAATTATGGATTAATCTTTTGTAATGATTATGGACAGCAACTGCCAGTTTTTTTTTAACTTCATTTTGTCCAACTACATATTCATTAAGTTTATGGTAGATTTCATCCGGCTGTAAAAGTTTTCTTGCTTTGAAGGATTTTTTTCCTTTTTTGCCGGCGACATTATTGGAGATAACGTGCTGACACGCGGATACACAGTGCTCACAAATGTAGGCATCTTTGCCGGCTATCATATTGGTAAGGCCGTCCTGTTTTTTACCGCAGAAGGAACAGTAGATATTATCCTGAGGAGGTTTTTGTTTGGCCATAATATTTATTTTTTTACAGTTCTGCTTTCCAGAACCGTATCAATCAGGGCATATTTTTTTGCCGCCTGGGGACTCATAAACCGGTCCCGGTCTGTATCTTTTTCTATTTTTTTTATATCGGTTTTCGTATGTTTAGCGAGTATTTCGTTAAGTAAAATTTTATATCTCTGGATCTCATTTGCCTGAATTTCGATATCTTTAGCCTGTCCCTGACACCCGCCTAAAGGCTGATGTATCATAATGCGGCTGTATTTGGTAGCAAATCTTTTTTTATAGGTTCCACCGGTAAGCAGAATAGCACCCATAGAAGCAGCCTGTCCTATACATACAGTATTTATGTCGCATTTAACATACTGCATAGTATCATAAACAGCAAGGCCGCTTGAGATTACCCCGCCGGGGCTGTTTATATAAAGCCAGATGTCTTTTTCACTATCCTGGGACTCCAGAAATAAAATCTGGGCAATTATTGTATTGGCTACGTTATCGTTTACCTCTCCGCCAAGGAATATAATACGGTCTTTAAGCAATCTGGAATAGATGTCGTATGACCTTTCACCCCTGTTGGTTTGTTCTATTACATATGGAATTAACATAAAATATCCTTAATATAAAATTTATGTTGCGGTAATTATATTTATTTTTTTTCCTTCTTTAAGCTTGTTTTGGCTGGCAATAAAATTTATGGCTTCTTTATCAAGTAATTTGTTTTTAAGGTTTGTATAACCGCCGCTTTTAAGCATCTCTTTTTTTAATTGTTTGGGTTCCTGTCCGCTTCTAACCGCAATTT
This sequence comes from uncultured Spirochaetia bacterium, assembly GCA_964517045.1. Lineage (GTDB taxonomy): Bacteria > Spirochaetota > UBA12135 > COTS27 > CAZFAK01 > CAZFAK01. The sequence goes on from CAZFAK010000015.1 coordinate 19,555, forward strand.
GGTTTATTTCTTCACGTATTTTTTCTTCAGGAACTTCAATGTTATTATCTTTAATAATTTTTTCGGTAATGAGATCATTTTCTATATTGTATAAAGCCATCTCTTTGTATTCTTTATAAATGTCTCTTCCGTTTTGTTTGGCATTTTTAAGAAAATTTTCTGCTAACTGCTCATTATTCCCGAACTGCATTTTAAATTGTTGTATGTATTGCTGTGTAGTATAATCAATAATGCTTTGCGGAATCTCAAAGTTTGTCTCTTTACGCAGCTCTTCGAGAATTTTTTTCTTTAAGAGATCATCAGTTCTTTGCCTGGCCAATGCTTGCAGCTGGGATTTGATTTTGCTGCGCATATCCGCAATATCTTTATACTGCAGTTCACGTGCCAGTTCATCTGTTAGATCAGGATAGGTGACTGCTTTGATTTCTTTGGCAGTAATAGAAAAGTTTACTTTTTTTCCGGCCAGGCGCTGGTCTTTATATTTTTTATTGTAATTTTTACTGACCTTTTTGGTTTGGCCGGTTTTTATTCCTTTTAGTTCATCAAAGAGATCAAAAGGAACATGGCTGTTATTGTTTAATTCAAGTGAATAATCGGAAAGTGAGGTATCTTTTAAATCATCATTTTCAACTTTAATATCAATTTTTAAAATATCTCCCTCTTTAGCAGGTCCTTCATAGTTCTTGATATCAGCTTTTCTTCGGATAGTGCGCTTTATCTCGGTTTCAAGGTCCTGCTCCTCTACAATGTAGTAATCCTTGTTTACAGCAAAGCGTTTGCTGTTGTTAATAGTGCAGGAGGGCATCCTGTCTACAGTAAACTCGGCTTTCAGCGGTGCACCCTCTTTATATTCCGAAATATTTTTTGCTTCCGGCTGGCCAAAGGTTTTTAATGATTTATCTTCCAGTATTTGTTTATAAGCCCGCGGCAGGATGTTTTCTATTACTTTTGCCTGGAGAGATGGTTTATAGCGTTTTTCCAGAATAGTGTCCGGAACTTTTCCTTTTCTAAAGCCGGGAATTGAAATGTCGTTTTTAATCTCATGCTTTACTTTGTTGTATTCATTTTGTAATTCTGTATAAGGTATCTCTACAGAAATTTTGTATTTACATTGGGGTATTTTTTCATAATTACTGGTTAGTTGCATATTTTTATCCGTATATAAGCGGGAAACGGGATTCGAACCCGCGACCTACTGCATGGCAAGCAGTCGCTCTAGCCAACTGAGCTATTCCCGCAAATGCAGCGCCAATATTATCATGAAATAAATAAAAAGACAATAAGTTTAACTTGTCATTTTTAAAAATTTATATTATTATAATAAGAATGAATGCTAAATATAAAAAGGAGAAAATATGAAAACACAAAATTGTATATTACACATACTGTGGTTAATTTTTTTATTGCTTGCTGTCAGCTGTGCTCCCTCCAGGGATAAAAAAAACACTTTAGAGTTATCTTTCTGGGGTTCTCCGGAAGAGGTAAAAATAGTTAACCGTTCTATGAAAGATTTCAAGGAAAGGCACCCTGATGTGAGAGTCAATGCTACGCATATACCTGCCCAGGGATATCTGGAAAAAATATTAACCAGAGCAGCTGCTGATAATCTGCCTGATATAATGTTTATGGAAGTAGGCTTTATTGACCAATTTGTAGATAAAAATATGGTAAAAGATTTAACACCGCTTATTAAAGCTGATAAAGATTACAGTATCAAGGATTATTTTCCCAAAATACTTAATCGTTTTACTTTTGGTGACCGGATATACGGTCTGCCCCGTGATGTGGCGCCCTTTGCCTGTATTTATTATAATAAAAATATGCTAAAACAGGCTGGCCTGGAAATGCCGGCAGATGACTGGACCTTAAGAAAGTTTGTTGAGTATGGTAAAAAACTAACCAGAGAAAAAAAGGGAAAAAAACAATGGGGTTTTTTCTGCTGGGCCTGGGGTAATTTTCTATATACCTTTGGCGGCCGTTATGTAGATAATAATAAAAATCCAACCAAAGCAGTTATTAATTCAACGGAAACCCGTAAAGCAATTAACTTTTACAAAGACCTTATGTATAAACACAAGATGATGCCTATGCCCGGTTCTGTTGATATTAACCAGGCCCAGGCTTTTATGACCGGCCAGGTAGCTATGTATCTCTCCGGTATCTGGGAATCGCCTGCTTTCCGTGAGATTCATGATTTTGACTGGGATGTGGTAATGTTTCCGCGCCACCCTGACGGCAGTCTGGGTTTACAGACCGGAGGCAGCGGTTATGCTATGGCGCGTACCACCAAACATAAAAAACTGGCATGGGAACTTCTTAAAACAATCTCCGGTAAAAAGGGGCAGGTACAGCTGGCGCGGCTGGGATTGGCACAACCTGCTTTAAAATCTCTGGCTTACAGTAAGATATGGGCTAAAGACACCAACAGTAAACCATACAATAAAGGAATGTTAAACCAGGCAGTTAAACATATTATTTTTAACCCGCGGCTTACTACCTGGAGTGAGGTAGATCAAAAGATAAACGAGATAATGGATATGATTGTGCGCAATAAACTAACTATGGATAGCGGACTGCAGCAGATGGAAAAAATAATTAACAAGCATATAAAGGAAAATTCCTAGTATTCTTTATTATTAAGAGTAATTATCTGCCGCAGGGGTGCGGGTAAAAGACCGCTTCCCCTGCGTACCAGCTTAACATTATCTTCATCAGAGATATCAATTACCGTTGTATAATTGTGCGGCAGAGATCCGGATTCCAGGATAAGATCTACCTGGCTGTCATACCGGGATCTTATCTCTTCAGGATAATCTATCTCCTGGCCGAAGTTAAGTCCGGCACTGAGCAGCGGTGCATTAAAAAAGCATTGCAGCTGCCGGGTAATATTATGTGCCGGCATTCTGATACCTATTGTTCGTCTTTTACGGCCGTTAGGTTTCGGTATGCGTGCTTTACAGGGAAGTATATAAGTATAGGGACCGGGTGAAATTTTTTTCATAAGGCGGTATGCTTTATTCTCAAGCAGCGCGATTGATGATAAAAGCGACATATTATAAATAATACAGGAAAACAATTTATCTTTTTGCTGATTAAGGATGGTGTAT
>CAZFAK010000016.1:0-22478 GCA_964517045.1 uncultured Spirochaetia bacterium
AATGACGGCAACTTTACTGAAGATATCACCCTAACCGGAGGTCAAAATATCAAAACTGCTGACAAGACTATTATAAAAGACCTTAAACAGCGCGGGCTCCTGGTACTGCACAAGACTTTACAGCACAGTTATCCCTACTGCTGGCGTACTGATACACCTTTAATGTACAAAGCCATATCCACCTGGTTTGTAAAAGTAGAACAATTTAAACAGCAGCTTATAAACAACAACCAGCAGATAAAATGGCTGCCGGCCCATATCAAAAACGGCCGTTTCGGTAAATGGCTGGAAAACGCCCGTGACTGGGCTATAAGCCGGAACCGTTTCTGGGGAACACCTATACCTATATGGAAAGCTGAAGACGGTGAAACTATTTGTATAGGCAGTGTTAAACAACTCGAAGAACTAAGCGGCACTAAAATAACAGATCTCCATAAACACTTTATTGATAAATTACAAATTACTAAACACGGTAAAACTTTTAAACGTATTCCGGACGTACTTGACTGCTGGTTTGAATCAGGCTCCATGCCTTATGCCCAGAATCATTACCCCTTTGAAAATAAAAAATATTTTGAATCTACTTTCCCGGCTGATTTCATAGCAGAGGGTCTTGACCAGACGCGCGGATGGTTTTATACACTGCTGGTCCTGTCCACTGCTATAATGAAAAAACCCCCTTTTAAAAATGTAATTGTAAACGGCCTTATTCTGGCTGAAGACGGCAAAAAAATGTCGAAACGTTTAAAAAATTATCCGCAACCCCAATATATACTGGATACTTACGGTGCTGACGCTTTACGCCTGTATATGATCGGCTCGCCGGTAGTACGGGGAGAATATCTTAAATTTTCCGAACAGGGCATCCAGGAAGTTATGAAACAGATCATCCTGCCCCTGTGGAATGCTTTCTCATTTTTTGTTTCCTACGCCAATATTGACAACTGGCAGTATAAAAATTATAAATACAGTGATTTAAATAACGCTTTGGACCGCTGGATAATTTCCTACACCCAGACACTTGTGGAACAGGTCACCCGTTATATGGATAATTATGATCTGCAAAAAGCGGTTCCGCCTCTGATCAACTTTATCGAAAGGCTTACCAACTGGTATATACGCCGCAGCCGGCGCCGTTTCTGGAAAAGTGAAAATGATAAAGACAAAGACCAGGCCTATTTTACCTTATATTCTGTTTTACATAAACTTGCTCTGGTGCTGGCACCGTTTACGCCCTTTCTCTCTGAAAAAATATACCAGGTACTTACCAAAGATGAACAGCAATCCGTACATCTGCAGTCCTATCCCGTACCTGAGAGCAATAAAAAAGATCTTGATCTTGAAGAGGAAATGGATCTTATTGAAAACATTGTGTCCCTGGGACGGTCCTTACGGCTTACCCATAAAATAAAAATCAGACAGCCGCTTAAAGAAATGACTGTCATAACCAAAAATAAAAGCAATTGTCAAAGAGTTAAAAAATATACTGATTTAATTAAAGATGAACTTAATATAAAACAGCTCTCTTTTTCAGAAAATGAGGAAAACTATGTAGACTTTAAAAGTAAACTCAATTTTAAAAAACTGGGCAAAAAACTGGGACCAAAAGTAAAAACAGCCGCCTCACGCGTGCGTGACCTGGATTCGGCAACTATAGTTAACTTTTTTCAAAAGGGGACCATCGAACTGAGTGTTGACGGGGAGCAACTCCTTTTAAAGGATGATGATATAATTATTGAACGGCAGCCCAAACCCAATAAACTGGTAGCTAATGAAAACGAAATAACAGTAGTACTGGATACCGCTCTGGACAATGAACTTATCAACGAAGGAATGGCGCGTGATTTTATAAATAAGATCCAGAAAGCACGAAAGGATATCAATCTGCATTATACTGACCGGATAGCTGTTTCCTGTTATGCGGCAGCAAAACTGCAAAATGCTGTAAAAGCTTATGCTGATTATATAAAAAAGGAAACTCTTGCTCTTAGTATTGATTTTCCGGAACAATTACCGGCAGAAGCAACTGAAGCAGATGTTAACGGTACAGCCTGTTCTTTTATTATAAAAAAATTAAGGAATAAAAAAGATGATAAAAACACAACCTGTTAAAATTAATGAAATTGATTTTCAAAATAAAAGTTATGTCTTCCGGCACAGCTTTGATGTAAGTGATCTGGAAAATTCTATAAAATATGAAGGTCTGTTATACCCTCCTATTTTAGTAAAAAACAACGGTAAATATATAATTGTTTCCGGATTCCGCCGGCTGCTGGCCTGTAAAAACCTGCAAATGACAGAAATCAGCTGTAATATATATGAAAAAAACAGTCTGCAAAAAGAGGAGCTGCTTAAAATAAGTATTGCGGAAAATACCAAACGGCAGAACCTGCGTCCGGTTGAGATAGCCGAAGCCTTGCTGCGCATCAAAGAGGAACTGCAGTTAACTACCGCAGAACTGGCAGCCCAGTTCGGTGAAACGTTTGGCATAGGCAGCAGTAAAGAACGGATAGAAAAATATTTAAAACTGAATCTTTTTGATGAGGAAACTAAAAATTTCATTACCGACTCCAAGGTTAAAAATCTGGAGTTTGCCCTGTCTGATATTGACAATAAAAAAGACCAGAAAGAAGTATTAAATCTGGTAAAACAAAGCAATTCCGGTAAAATAAAACCCAAACAGGTTGCGGAATTAATTAATAATGCTAAAAAAATAGAAAAAAATACCGGTAAAAAGGGACTGAAACAAATTTTTAATGAGGATGCCCTGCAGAAGATACTGCAAAACAACGAGATGCAGGGCAATAAAAAATTAAATACCTTTCTTGCCGAAGTAGAGAATATAGCAGATCCGGAACAGGTACAAAAAAATAAAAATTATCATGAGACTTTAAAAAAGTTTCAGGCAGCATGCAAAGAAAACGGACTTGATCAGAAACTGAGTGTAAGAAAAACAACCTGGGATAAACCTTCACTGAAAATTACCATGGAGATTAATTCACTTAAAGATTTTACCAATATTTCCAAATTTCTTTACAATACCAGAAAAAAATACCTTGGCAGGTTAATAAAATAATAGTGCATATTTATTCAAGTAATTTACTGACTGATTTTTCCATATTCAGCGAACTGATAACCTGGGCGAATAAAGGCGCGACAGATATCTCTTTATACCAGGGATAGGATTTTAAAAAATAATCTCCCCACATAACAGCATCCGTACCAATAACCTGTTTGAATAAACCGTTTTTATAAGCTTTATCAAACTTAATATAAGCCTGTTTATTGAAAAAAGGAAGTGATACCGTAATATATATATCCCGGGCGCCCTGATCCTTTAAAAGACGGCAGGCGCTTAACAAGGTTCCGCCTGTAGCCAGCATATCATCATTTATAAAAACATCCCGTCCCTTAACATCGCCTACCAGCCGCATGGTGTCAATAGTAGAAACCTTGTGGTAATCTCTTACCTTTTCAATAATTGCCAGATTGGTTTCTAATTTGGAAGAATAATACAGGCCCCGTTTGGCTGAACCAACGTCAGGTGCGACTATAGTCAGATTATTAACATTCAGATTATTTTTTATATACTGAACAAAATAACGGCCGCAATGTAAATTTTCAATTTTAAGTTTATTGAAAAAACCTTCAATTGCCTCTGAATGGATATCCAGCGTAATAACCCGGTCTGCGCCTGTATTTTCAAACATTTTACCTACAACCTTGGCTGTTATACCTTCCCGCCCCCTTTTTTTATCCTGACGGGCGTAAGGATACTGGGGGATGACAGCTGTGATCCTTTTGGCATCACAATAAAAACAGGCATCTATAGCTGTAGACAGGGCCATAATATTATCATTTATGGATTTTGGTGAATGAGGGTCTTCGATCAACTGAAAAATATATACATCTTTGTCCCGGAGGCTGTTATTGATCATAACCTTCACCTCTCCGTTGGAAAAATGTACTTCGTCCGAGGGAGTCAGCGCCAACTGATCATCTTTTTGTTCAGAGCTGTATATTTTATTAAGTTCCTCACAGGTCCGGCGGGCAAATTCTTTTCCGGAGTCCAGTGAGATCAGAGCTAAATTTCCAATAGTCAAAACATTCCCCTTTATTTAAGTAATCTTATTATTCATACTAAAATATGTCAATTTTCAGTAAGCGTCTTACCATATTATTGCTTTTTTTTCCTTTTATTATATAATTTAAAAAATTATTAAAATATGACTGTTATAAGAGATCAATTCAGAGCCGGAAAAACCTACCGCATTTTTAAAATAACGCTTTTATCTTTTATATTATGCAGCACCGTAATAGCCGGTGTTTTTTCCGCTTTTATTTTCCATTCAATGTCAGAGTTAAAAGCTATTAAAGCTCTTGAACAATATGAGCCTCCTATTGCCACTAAAATATATGACATCAAAAACAGATTAATAACCAAATTCGCCCTGGAAAAAAGAGAACTTATAACTTTCAATGATATTCCGGTTCACCTGATAAATGCTATTACCGCAACAGAAGATGAAAGATTTTACACCCATTTCGGTTTTAATCCATGGCGGATGACTACCGCTTTTTTACTGTGGGCAACAGGGCAGCGCGGTCATGGCGGTTCAACCATTACTGTTCAGCTGGCAAAACTTTTATTTGAAAAATCAGCCAAACGGGAAGTTTCCCGAAAGATCCGGGAACTCTGGTATGCTATCCAAATCGAAAAAATGTATACCAAACAGGAGATACTGCAATTTTATTTTAATCAGGTAAACTTCGGCCATGGCTGTTACGGTCTGGGTGCGGCAGCTAATTTTTTCTTTAAAAAAGATGCTTCAGAGTTGAATCTGGCTGAATGTTCCCTGCTCGCAGGTATACCCAAAAGTCCCACTTACTATTCCCCTATCCGTTATATTGATATGGCCCAAAAACGGCACAAAGCTGTTCTTATCAGTATGGTAAGAAAAGGATTTATCAGCAGCGAAAAAGCAGCCAAAACCTATAATAATTTCTGGAACCACTATGCCTACCAGGTGCGTTCCCGGCAGTCAACCATAGCTGATCTTATCGACAATAAAGCGCCTTATTTTATAGAACATATACGGGAGCGGCTGGAGAAGGCTTTCGGTAAAAGAAATCTTTACAAAAACGGTTATCAGATATATACAACTCTGAACCTGGATCATCAACGTCAGGCCCAGAAACATTTATGGCAGCAATTGGAAAAACACCAGGAGCGTAACAACCGTGTGCTGCCCTATATACACCGGGGTATTAACCGGTTTGCCCCTCATCATATTTCCATGTTATCTGATCTCTTCTGCCTGCCCGGCATAGCTAACCATAAAGCAAAAATTATAAATCGGCTTAAAAAAAATATTGATAACGATATTATAAATCAGCTGAAAGCCTTTGCTACTATACTTGGACAAAACAACCTTAACAACCAGTTACTGGATTACAGTTATAATCCTAAATTCAATATTGATGAAAAACCGGAAGGCGCTCTTGTTTCCATTGATCCCTCCACCGGCTATATAAGCGCTATGGTGGGCGGCAGCGGTTTCAGTTACGAAAACCAGTTTAATCATGTTACCAAAGCTAAAAGACAGATCGGTTCCCAAATGAAACCGTTTGTTTACGCTGCCGGTATTGATAAGCGTAAGATAACAGCTGCCACCCTGATAGACGACAGCCCGGTAGTAATAGGCGAAACCACTAACGATGAACCATACATACCACAGAATTACAGCGGTGAATATCATGGCCTGGTACGGGCCAGAGAGGCTCTCAGACGCTCCATAAATGTATGTGCTGTAAAAGTACTGGATATGGTATCACCTGCTACGGTACGTGAATACGGTAAAACCATTTTCCGCTGTTTCAGCAAAGAGGATCTCTATGAAAAATTTCCCGATAACTATACAATGGGACTTGGTTCCGGTGTTTTCTCTCCGCTGGATTTATGTACAGCTTTTTCTGTTTTCGCTAATGAAGGCAAAGAGGTAATGCCGCTTAGTGTACGCTATGTAACTGACAGATACGGGAGCATTATTAAAAATTTTGAAAAACACTCCCCTCCCCGCCAGTTAATTAATCCCGGTACAGCATTTATTGTTACTAAAATGTTAAGCGATGTTTTTGCTCCCGGAGGTACTGCTTTTAAACCTGAACTGCTGCAGGATTTCCCACACCAATACTACAGTGCCGGTAAAACCGGAACAACCGGTAACTGGACTGATGCCTGGTTTTCGGGCTATAACAAACATCTGTGCACTACTATCTGGATCGGGTTTGACAGTAACAAGTCTCTGGGTAGAGGAATGGCCGGCGGATATCTGGCCGCGCCGATATGGATAAAATACAATAAAAATATCCTACAATATAAAAAAACCATACCTTTCCAGCGTCCCAATCAGGTAGTTGCCAGAACTATATGCAAAGAATCCGGAAAAAAAGAAGGCATCTACTGCACCCGTACTATGACTGAATATTTTCTCAAAGGAACCGAGCCGAAAGCTACATGTCACATACACGAAAAAGAATACAAAGAGGCCCGCCATATAATTGATGTTATTAAAGGAGAAAAAGCAAAAGCTTTTAAATTGTTTCAGCAATTAAAAAAGAAAACAAAGTAATTACATAATCAAATATTTTTTTTTATATTTTATAATCTTTCTGTAAGAACGTAAGATACGCTCCCTGCTGATATAACCTGCTCTTACCTGCTCATATAGTATCTCCACAGCTTTAAGGGTCGTGGCAGGATTGCCGCACACAATAAGATCACAACCTGCGGAAACTGTCTCAAAAATGATTACCGGCAGAGAATAGTGATCCGCGACAGCTTTCATCTCTATATCATCCGAAACAATAAGACCTTTAAAGCCAAAATCCTTCACCAGTTTGGTATGAATAATTTTGCGTGACATACTGGCCGGAAAAATTTTATCAAAATTACTATTATACAGATGACCTATCATAACTGCCGGTACTTTATCAGCCAGCTTTTTAAAAGGAGTTAATTCTTTTGGTGAAAAGCTGGCGGAAATATCAGTTTTTTTTTTATGAGAATCTGCAGCAGAGCTGCCGTGTCCGGGAAAATGCTTAACAGCTGTTAGTACCGCTTTTTTTCGGTATGCCTTGATAACAATAAGGGCATGAGCAGTAACCGTTTCCGGTTCATCTGCATAACTTCTTTCCAGCGCTCCTATTACCGGATTGTTGGTATTAATATTAAGATCAACCACCGGTGCAAAATTAAAATTCAAGCCGGTTACCCGGAACTGATCCGCAAGGCAGGCATAAAAAGCAGCGGAAAATAAATGATTGTTCATTTTCCCCAATTCTGCAGCACTGTAGTTACCAACCTTAAAACCGTATTTTTTTTTAAAAAAATGAACCGCCCCTCCTTCCTCATCCGCACATAAAAACACAGGAATACCGCTATTGGCAGCGTTTACCGCACTGACAAGATTTTGAAATTGACTTTTATTGGAAATATTTATTTCACTTCGAAACAGCAAGCCGCCGATACCTCTGGCTAATAATTTATCCAGGCTGTGAGCCTTAGTAAATGTATGGCCATGAAAACCACTGATAAACATCTGGCTTATCATACAGGATAACCGTTTTTCGGCAGGAAGTTTTTTTATATACTGCTTACTGCAGCCGGTTAGCAAGATTATTAGTGAAACAGAAAAAATAAAATTAGTTCTGGCAGACAAATATAATTTAAGAGACTTGCAATAATCGGCCTGATTTAATACAGCGGGTACATACTTTAATTTTAATTTTTTTATTGTTTTTTATGATAGTTTTATTTTTAAGATTTGCTTTAAACTGTCTTTTACTCTTATTATGAGCATGGCTTACTTTATTGCCACTTCTGGTTCTTTTACCGCAAAATTCACATACATTAGCCATAGCAAGCTCCTTAATTAAGAGGCTTATTATATAATAATCAGCAGTTTAAGTCAATAAAAGTTATGATATGCCTGGTATTAAGAAGAGTATCGTCGGCAAAATAGCTCTCAGTTTTAAAAGACATTATTTGCTATTAAAATATATTAATAATAAAATTCACCGATGAAGACAAACAGATTTTCCCGCCCGGTCAAACGTATTGTGATTAAGATAGGAAGCGCTCTTATCACTGATAAAGGAAAAATATCTCTTAAAAATATTAACAAATATACCAGTTTAATAAAAACTTTTCGGGACAATAAATATGAAATCATACTGGTCTCTTCAGGCGCTGTAGCCTCAGCCGCTTTTCCCCGTATAAAATTAAGTAAAAACCTGGCCCTGCCGCGCAAACAAGCGCTTTCCAGTATCGGGCAGGTTAATCTCATGGAAATTTATAAAAAAAAGTTCTCCCGTTATAAAATTAAAATTGGTCAAATCCTCATATCAGAGTCTGCCTTAAAAAACCGGCGCTCCTACCTTAATGCCCGCAACACTATTTTTACCCTGCTGCATAACAAGGTACTGCCTATTATTAATGAAAACGATGCTACTGCTACTGCTGAGCTTACTTTCGGCGGTAATGATATGCTGGGAGCTCTGATCTGCGGTCTGCTCAACGCGGACCTGTATCTTATGCTTTCCGATGTAGACGGTTACTATACAAACTTTAACACTCCGCGGGCAAAGCTCATACACTGTATCGATAAAATAGATGCTTCCGTTTATAAAAATGCCGGCGGCCCGGCTGCTGATGGTACCGGTGGTATGCAGGCTAAAATAAAAGCAGCTTCCATATGTATGAATCTGGGCATACCTATGCTTATTATAAACGGTAAATCCCCAAAAATCAGCAAAGCCATACATAATCCGGAGTGCGGTACCTTGTTCCGACCGCCAGCCAAACAGATAAATAACCGTAAAAAATGGATAGCCTCCGGTATTAATCTGCAGGGCAAAATATATATCGATGACGGTGCTGAGCAGGCCTTGATCAAATATAAAAAATCTTTACTTCCCCGCGGTATAACCGGAATTAGCGGTGATTTCCATATCGGTGATCTGTGTTATATTGTAAACTCCCGTCATAAAAAGATCGCCAAAGGAATTGTAAATTTTTCCAGTTATGAGTTAAAAAAAATTACCGGCAAACCATCATCAGCATTCAAAAAGATACTCGGCATAAAAACTTATGACGAAGCAATAAACAGAAACAATATGGTGATATTATCCAGCCCCGGCCAATAACTTTCTTCAAAGATTCAGGAAAAAGATTTAATTAATTTTCCAATATAACCGAAAATATCATTAAATAGCAACAATGTTAAAAAAAATATTTACTTTTTTTAAGCCGGGTAAAAGTCTGAATTTTATAACCAAAAGTATTATTATATTAATAACTGTCTGCGGTATTTTTTTGTTTGTAGGCCAGACTAAATTCAATAAAAACAGCTACGTTAAATATTTTTACCGGATTGTGGCCAATTTTATTAACAGTTCAACTGAAACTATTAACAGCTGGTTTATAGTGGATTCTTCCAATATAAAAATCAATAATAAAGAAAAACATTCCAAATATAAATTACGGCTGGTGGCTAAAAGTCTGGATAATTATTTTCAAAACCTGATGTTAAACAGTGAAAAAACAGTTTCTTCCTACCAGATTGAGGCTTTACTGTCAGGGAAAAGTTATAATGTTAATCAAAAGGATATTCAAAAAAGATTAAAACATCATCTTTATAAAAACAAGGACATACTGGAAATCTCAATCTATAATATAAAAGGAGACAAACTCTCTTCCATGCGTTACCGTAACATTCCGGCTTATAAACTTAATCAAAGTATTATACCCAAACTTAAAAAAAAGGATAATCTTCTTGTAAAAGACAGTACAACCGGTAATATGATAATTGTTTCCGCGATCAAACGGCGTAATGCTTTAACCGGTTTTATAACCCAGACCTTGAATCCTGTATTTTTTACTAAAATTCTTGATTTTCTGGATATTAAAGAAAATCTTTTTTATATAAAAAATTACCGCGATGAACTTGTTTTAGATAATTATAATGCCTATCAGTATATAAACAATAAAAAACACAGTGTCCCGTTTATGCTTTATAACAAACTGACCAGCTCGAGCAGTAAGAATATTAAATTAAATATTGATAATGTAAATTACGCTTTAGGAATGATTATTGAAGATAATAATATGGCCGGTAACCTGCTGGCGGTATTTTTTATTTTTATCATTGTTTATATGGCTATTCTTTTAATTAATATAGGCTGGAAAAATATTGCTCAATTGATATTTCTAAAAAAAAATCATAAAGAATACGGACAACAGCCGGATAATAAACCGGAAGAAAAAAAAGGCAATATCTCCAATACCATGATTGACGAAATAGATAAAGAGATAACCAAACTGCAGAAAGAAGGTTTTAAAAACGAAGAAGATGAAATCTATGCCGATACGTTTATCAAATAAATGAAGATCCGATCCTATCCTTTTTTTTTTACACTTCTTTTATCAATCATTGCTTTTTATTTATTAAGTTATATAGTCTTTTTCGGTAATTCATCCATTCTTTCAGCCCGTAAAAACACTTATACTGCCTATATTAATAATTTAACAAAACAGCTGAACAGAGAGACGGAGAAGTTATATACCAGGCTTAATACATATATAGAAAACAAAGAACTGCAGGCCGGTCTTTTTAAAAGATATAAAAATATTAAAAACAAACAAAGGCTGGATCTTATTTTTGGAAATAATAAATATAATTTCAAAAATGTATATTTTATTAATGATAATAATAAAATAAAATACTCTTATAAAAATAAAAAAAATCCGGCAGCAATTCACAGCCGTAATAGAACAATATTTATTTCATATAAAAATAAAACCGTTTTTTTTAAAATCCCTTTCAATTTTGAATCAGAATATCTGGGCAATATATATTTCGAATATGACATTAAAACCATGATAAAACAGATGTTACAAAAAATGAATTATATAAATAACAATACTGAGATTATTATTACCAAAGGAAACAATATATTGATCAATCTGCACCAGCATAAAATTGACGATATATTTTTAGATAATTTTACCAAGTCGATAGCTTTACAAAAATCTGATACCGGACATTTTTATATCCCCAGGTATAATATTACAGTCCAGTATAAAGCTATAGCAAATTTTCAAGCCGTACTGGCAATTTTATATAAGGATACTCTTTCCGGTATTCCGATGATATCTTTAATTTTACTGTGTTATCTTATATTACAGATAATATTTCTTTTTATTATTAATCTTAAACCTAAAACCAATATTATGCATTTAATAAAAACGTATTTTAAAAAAATACCCCAAGCATCCGCTGGCAGCAAAACAGAGGCCGGTAAAACAGAGAATGACGATATTTTTAATTTCACCCCTCCCAAACCCAAAAAGAAAATAGCAAGCGCAGATGATAACGAAGAAAGCGGTTCTCTTGCTGAAATACCCGGAGATATATATAAAAAGGAATCAAAAAAAGTTGACAAAAAAATACAGGAATTGGTGAATGAGATTTCTTTGATCAAAAGAAATAATAAGACAAAAAGCTATCAGGACATAGATCTTAATTATGTACAAATTGCCAATATTCTCATAAAACATGCAGAAGCAATAAGTGATGAGAGTTTTAATATTGAAAAAATCAGTGCAATTTTTCCCAAATCCAATTTAAAAAAGATATTTATTTTAAAGCCGGAAAATGATATTTATTATCCGGTCCAAAAACATGGTTTTCATAAAAATTCCCTGACGCAATTCCAGCTGAAAAGTGATAATAAAATTATCAGTAAATATTTACTAAATAATAAAGCGCTTTATATAAAAAAGCACCTTCTAAAGAAACCCTTTTTTAAAAATCATCTCCAGGAAAAAGACTTTGACGAGATTGACAGAATTATGCTTATACCGATTAAACATAAAAAAAATCTTGTAAAAATAATCGGTATTGCCGGTGTAGAGATATAAAACTGCTCTGGATTCTAAATTTTGTAATTATTAAAAAAATTCTCATAAAAAGCTTTAAAATTTCCAGCCAGTATTGCCTGGCGCATCTTACTCATTAAACGTTTATAAAAGAAAAGATTATGTATAGAAGCAAGTATGCAGGCATTAATCTCACGGCTTTTAAAAAGATGACGGAGATAACCCCGCGAAAAATGCTGACAAGTATAACATCCGCAGTCTTCTTCAATAGGATAATCTATATATTTATTTTCATTATTACGCAATAATATTTTACCCTTTCCGGTATAAACAGTAGCATTTCTGGCGTTCCTGGTGGGCAAAACACAGTCAAACATGTCAATCCCCATTTTTACACTTTCCACAATATCTTCCGGCGCGCCCACGCCCATTAAATAGCGCGGTTTTCTTTCGGGCAATAAAGCAGCTGTGTAACCGGTTAATGCATACATCTGTTTTTTTTCTTCACCTACTGAAAGACCGCCGATTGCATAACCGTCCAGTCCCAGGGCAGTCAGTTCAGCTGCGCACATTTTTCTGTAAGATTGATAACCTGCTCCCTGCACAATACCGAATAAAAAATTACCGGCCGGATTACTATTATGATAAACTGCAGCTTTTTGCGCCCAGGCCAGAGTTCTCTTTACACTGTTTTCAACTTGATTTTGCCCGCTGGTAAAAGGCAGACATTCATCAAGTGGCATTATAATATCAGCACCGATTAGATTTTGCAGTTCAATTACTTTTTCCGGAGAAAAAAAATGAGGACTGCCGTCTATATGCGACCGGAAATAAAATCCCTCGTCTGTAATATTATTAAGTTTGGCCAGGGAAAATATCTGATAACCGCCGCTGTCAGTCAGCACAGGCTTCTCCCAGCCAATAAAATTATGCAGGCCCTTATAATATTTTAAAACCTCAGTACCGGGCCGCAGATATAAATGATATGTGTTGGCAAGTATAATAGGATGGTTATTTAAAAAATTGAAAGGTACAGCTTTAACAGCGCCGCCCGTACCTACGGGCATAAAAACAGGAGTTTCAATTTTACCATGTTCTGTTTGTATTAATCCTGCTCTGGCATCTGTTTGGGAACACTGTTTTTCAAGCCGGAAAAAATCACTCATCTGCAAGTCCTTTTAAACGGAAATCATAACGCAAAGCATTTATTTTTTCATTTATTACCAGTATTAAATCAGCATAGGAATATTTTTTTTCTTTATAATTAAAATTCAGTTTATGAATATATGATTCTTCCCTGTTTACGCTCTCTGTAAAATCCTGAACAAGATTTAAAACCTCAAATACTTTTTTTAAAATAATATGACCCTCTTTTTGAATTTGTTCCCGGTCAGAACTGGCATCAATTTTTTTTTTATACAAAGCAAATTCCGGCGGTAAATACTTATCCCGGCTGCCGGTCAACTGATGAAGATTATATTCTATTTTTTTAAATTTGTTTTTAAACGGAATTGAGAAAATATTCTGATATATTTTATAAAGCAAAGGGAAAACAGTTTGTTCAAAAGCGATTATAGCTCCCAGCAAATACTCAATTTCCGGTTCAGCATCGGTATGAATATCTTTTTTTGTATATTTTTGCATTCGCTGTTGATATTCCGTAAACAAATCACTTATAACACTTTTTTTTTCTTTACGGGTTTTAATATCACTCTGCTTTTTCTGATGAAAGGTTAATACTGCCTGAATCTCAGCCAGTAAAAAACTCTCCTCATTATAACCTAACCTTATGGTTCTGTTATAACGTTCATAAAAATTTTTTATATTAAAAACTTTTTTGCCGTAGATTTGCGCATAGTTTTGGTATTCTTTCTCTATCTTATCAAGAATTTTTTGTCGCTGCTTTTCATTAAGCTGATTACGCTGTTTGTTAAACACCTGCTTACCCGGTTAACAGAATTAAACAAAAAACGCTTACCGGAAAATTATACTAATTGTTCTTTTTTCAGTTCTTCTATCTCTTTGGTCATCTGCGGTGTTTTAACTTCTATCTCACTTTCTTCTTCTTTGCCGATAAAATCAAGATCCCCTATCACATTTTTGTAAACACTTAAATTATCATAAAATTTCTTTCCGGTACCGGCAGGTATCTTGTGGCCAATTATCACATTCTCTTTCAGACCGCGCAGCTCATCCGAGACATTTTTTATAGCACTGTTAGTCAGCACTTTAGTGGTTTCCTGGAAGGAAGCTGCTGAAATAAAACTTTCAGTATTTAAGGAAGCCTTGGTTAAGCCCAGTAAGATTGATTTGGCTACAGCTGCCTGTCCGCCTTCATCAACAACACTTTTATTTTCATTGCGCAGTTTATATTTGTCTACGATCTCACCGCGTATATGAGGTGTATCACCCGGATCAATTATTTCAACCTTACGCAACATCTGGCGTATGATAACTCCGATATGTTTATCATTAATATTTACGCCCTGACGTTTATATACTTCCTGTACATTTTCCAGGATATAACGGTACAGTTCTACCTCACCCTGCACTGCCAGTATATCATGCGGATTTACCTTTCCTTCACACAACAGCTCACCGGCAACTACTGCATCACCATTGCGTACATGCAGAGCTTTTCCGGACGGAACTATATGTTTTACCTTATCGCCGAACTCATTGGTAATCTCTATCGGACGTTTACCTTTCACAGTAGCTCCGATATCAATCTCTCCGTCTATACCGCCTATAACAGCTGAGTTTACCGGTGTCCTTGCTTCAAACAGTTCCTGCACACGCGGCAGACCGCCGGTGATATCCGATGTTTTGGAAGCAGTTCTTATCTTGGCTGCCAGAGTATCTCCCGCACTTACTTTAGTTCCGTCTTCTACATTTAATATGGAACCGGCAGGAACATCAGCCTCACTGGATTCTCCTTTGGAAGGTACAATGATCAATTTAGGCTGCAGACCCTCTTCTTTTGATTCCATAATCTTTTTATTGGTAAGCTGCGTCATCTCATCAAGTTCTTCATTCAGCGTTTTATTTAAAATGATATCCTGATATCTGACAATACCATTCTTTTCCGCAATAATAGGCTCGTTATAGGGATCAAATTTATATATTACATCTCCCCTGGGGATCAGTTTATCCTTCTCTACCTGAAACACCGCTCCTACTTCCAGCTGCTGCTTGTAGGAAGCGCTGATCAAATATAACTCCTTGTTTTTCTTCAGGTTGTGCGCAAAACAGACATTCTGCGAATAGAGGTTTTTATTATTTTTATCAACTCCGATAACTTCACCAGCTTTCAAACGCTGACCGTTGGTAACGTTAAGATTTTTGATGTCTGTTTTCTTAATACTCTGAAAAACAGTCGCTATAGTCATACTTCCTTTACGGGGCAGAACCAGCTGTTTTTCCTTGTTACGCACCAGACTTTTGGGCAGATCCAGAATAATAATATCATTAGGTAAGGTAAATTCAGGGTCTTTAACCTCTGAAGAAGCTGTACCGCCGATATGAAAAGTACGCATTGTTAACTGCGTGCCGGGCTGACCGATAGACTGGGAGGCCATAATACCTACCGGCTCACCGATATCAACAATACCTCCCTGTGCCAGGTTGGTTCCATAACACTTTCGGCAAATACCGCGTTCTGAATCACAAGTCACCACTGTTCTGATCTTGATAGATTCCAGTTCAAACTCGTCAATTTTTTTGGCAATATCCGGTGTTATTTCCTTATCAGCGTCCAGAATTAATTCATTGGTATAAGGATTGATAACCGGTTCGGCTGTGAATCTCCCGACTACGCGGTCTGATAAATTTTCGATTATTTCATCACCGTTTTTGATAGGATAGATATTAATACCGTTTATAGTACCGCAATCTTCAATCTCAATAGTTACATCCTGGGCTATATCCACCAGTTTACGGGTAAGATAACCGGCATCTGCTGTTTTTAAAGCAGTGTCCGAAAGACCTTTTCGGGCGCCATGTGTGGAAATAAAATATTCCAGTACGGATAAACCCTCTTTAAAATTGGAAATAATAGGAAGTTCAATAATCTCTCCGGAGGGCTTGGCCATCAGTCCGCGCATACCGGCAAGCTGCCGAATTTGCTGTCTGCTGCCCCGTGCGCCGGAGGTGGACATAATATACAGATTATTGTGTCCATTTTTATCCTGAGCCAGATTATCCATCATCTTGGTAGTTATATTGTCATTGGTTAAGGTCCATAATGATATTATCTGCTGGTAGCGTTCCTCATCTGTAATCACGCCGTTTTTATATTGCTCAAATATCTGCAACTGCCTTTCCTTGGCCTGGTTAATCTGTTCCTCTTTTTCATCCGGTATTAGAATATCACTGATAGCTATGGTATTACCGAATAGAGTTGAATAATGGAAACTGATATCTTTAAGCTTATCCAGCATAACCACAGTATCATAAGTACTGTAATTCTTAAAAACAAAACTAATAATTTTTTTTAAATTAGTTTCGTTCATATATTCTGTCACCGGTTCCATCCCTTCCGGTAAAATCTCACTGAAAATAAGTCTTCCCAGTGAACTTTCTATAAGCTGGTTATTATATTTTATAAAAATTTTAGCCTGTATATCAAGATAGCCCAGCTCCATAGCTTTTTGCGCTTCATATATGGAACTGTAATTTTGATTTTCACCAACAGCCCCTTTTTTCAGGGTTGTTAAATTGTAAGCACCCAGCACCATATCCTGGGACGGATTACAAATCGGTTCTCCGTTGGCCGGATCAAGTAAGTTTTTAGAGGAAAGCATCAGGGTCCAGGCTTCTATCTGTGCTTCAGAACTTAAAGGAACATGTACAGCCATTTGGTCCCCGTCAAAATCAGCGTTATAGGCAGTACATACCAAAGGATGAAGACGGATAGCCTTTTCATCTGTAAGAATTGGCTCAAAAGCCTGCATTCCAAGCCTGTGCAAAGTAGGAGCCCGGTTAAGTACTACCGGGTGTTCTTTGACAACATCTTCAAGTATTTTCCAAACCTCGGGATATTCATTATCTATTATTTTTTTGGCGCTTTTTATATTAAAAACAAGCTTTTTTTCAACAAGCTTACGCATAATGTAGGGTTTAAATAACTCCAGCGCCATTTTTTTTGGCAAACCGCACTGGTGCAGCTTGAGATCAGGACCAACTACTATTACGGAGCGGCCCGAATAATCAACCCGTTTACCCAGCAGGTTTTGGCGGAAACGTCCCTGTTTACCCTTAAGTACATCAGATAATGATTTTAAAGGACGGTTGCCGGCACCTTTTACAGTACGTTTGCGCCGCGAGTTATCCAAAAGAGCATCAACAGCTTCCTGCAGCATTCTCTTTTCGTTTTTAATAATAATCTCCGGCGCTTTTAAAGCCATAAGTTTTTTCAAACGGTTATTGCGGTTGATAAGCCGGCGGTAAAGATCATTCAAATCAGAGGTGGCAAACCTGCCGCCCTCAAGCTGTACCATAGGGCGTAATTCAGGCGGAATAACCGGAATAACATCCAAAACCATCCACTCCGGTTTATTGGAAGAATTTGCAAAATCTTCTATAATACTCATACGTATCAGTTTTCTTTTATCAATAGCGCGCGAAGCATTCATTTTTTCACGCAGAAGCTGTTCCTCTTCTTCCAGATCCAGCTCCATCAGTATATCTTTTATGATCTCTGCACCAATTCCGGCCCTGAAGGAATCACCATATTCTTCCCGCAGTTTATAATATTCCTCCTCGGTTTTCAGATCATATTTTTTCAATCCCGGCACATCACCCGGATCTACAATGATATATTTTTCGTAATAAATAACCGACTTGAGGGTAATAATAGACATATCAAGTAAAAGGCCGATACGTGAGGGCACTGCTTTATAAAACCAGATATGAGCTGCAGGACACGATAATTCTATATGGCCCATGCGCTCCCGCCGTACTTTAAAATGGGTTACTTCAACACCGCAACGGTCACAAACCACCCCTTTATAACGAATGCTTTTAAATTTACCGCAAAAACATTCCCATTCTTTTGTTGTTCCGAATATACGTTCACAGAAAAGTCCGTCTTTTTCCGGTCGTAAAGTACGGTAATTGATGGTTTCCGGACGTAATACTTCTCCGAAAGACCAGCTCCTGATAGTATTCGGAGAGGCAATTCCAATTTTTATTTTCCCGTATTCAAATAAATTTTCAGGCATTTTTTTTTCCTGTTTTAATTTAATATAGTTTAAAGGATGCGTTTTTTAAGGTCTTTTTTCTTTTTTGGGGCTATCTCTATCTCATTCCCCTCAACATCCTCAATTTCAATATTTAATCCCAGCCCGCGCAACTCCTGCACCAATACATTAAATGACTCAGGAATACCTGGCATGGAAACAAACTCCCCTTTTACAATTGACTCGTATATCTTGGTACGGCCCTCCATGGCATCAGCTTTAACAGTTAAAAATTCCTGTAAAATATTGGCTGCACCGTAAGCTTCTATAGCCCAAACCTCCATTTCACCAACACGCTGACCGCCAAACTGCGCTTTACCGCCAAGCGGCTGCTGGGTAACAAGAGAATAGGGACCGGTTGACCGGGCATGTATCTTGTCATCAGCCAGATGATGTAACTTCAGATAATACATATAGCCGACCGTAACTTCATTCTTGATCGGTTCCCCGGTACGGCCGTCAAAAAGCCTGCTTGTACCGCTCTCATTCAAACCGGAGTTTTTCATCATTTTGGCTATATCTTCATAAGCAACACTGTTAAAAACCGGTGTAGCAAAATTAGTATCAATTTTTTTTCCGACCCATCCCAGTAATACCTCAAAGACCTGTCCTATGTTCATACGCGAGGGTACACCAAGGGGATTAAGTACCAGATCAACAGGAGTACCGTCTTCAAGATAGGGCATATCCTCAATCGGTAAAACCCTTGCTACCACGCCTTTATTACCATGACGGCCGGCAAATTTATCTCCTTCACGCAAAACACGCTTTTTCGCTACAAATACTTTTACGCGTTCAATAACTCCCGGTTTAAGATCTTCCCTCTCTTCTCTGGTGTATCTTTTAACATCGATAACTATTCCTTCAGTACCGTGCGGTACACGCAAAGAGGTATCCTTCACATCCCTGGCCTTTTCACCGAAAATGGAATGAAGCAGTTTGTATTCAGGAGTAATTTCCGTATGACCCTTGGGCGTAACCTTGCCCACCAGAATAGAACCGGACTTTACTTTGGTCCCTATATGTATAATACCGTCTTCATCAAGGTCTTTAAAATCCTCTTCCGAAATATTAGGTATATCCGGAGTGATCTGCTCTTTGCCCAGTTTGGTTTCC
The DNA here is from genome assembly GCA_964517045.1 of uncultured Spirochaetia bacterium. Taxonomy (GTDB): domain Bacteria; phylum Spirochaetota; class UBA12135; order COTS27; family CAZFAK01; genus CAZFAK01. Next base: position 19,297 of record CAZFAK010000016.1, read on the forward strand.
CTGGATTCTACCTCAAAATCCTGAACGTGTATAGATGTAAATGTATCGTTTTTCAGTAAATTTTCCGACATTAATATGGCATCTTCATAGTTATAACCTTCCCAGGTCATAAAAGCAGTTAAAACATTTTTTCCCAAAGCCAGTTCTCCGCCCTGAACAGAGGGACCGTCAGTTAATATCTGATCCGGTTTTACTTTGTCACCCTCTTTGACAATAGGCCGCTGATTAAAAAAGGTATCCTGATTTGTACGGGAAGATTTTACCAGGTTATAGGTGTCGGTTTTGCCATCTTTGTTTTTGATATGTATAGCAGCATTATCAACTTTTTCTACTGTTCCGTTTTCCCTGGCAGTCTGAATAAAACCGGAATAAAGAGCAACATCCTTCTCAATACCGGTACCAACCAGTGGTGATTCCGGCATTAATAAAGGAACTGCCTGACGCTGCATATTGGACCCCATCAAAGCCCGGTTAGCATCATCGTGTTCGAGAAAGGGAATCAGAGCGCTGGATATAGATACAATCTGCATGGAAGATACATCCTGATAATTAACCTCCTTGGGAAATTTCATGGGATAATTATCGCGCTGGCGGCAGGGTATCATTTTATCTTTAAAAAAATCGTCCTTTTTTATCTGGGTGCTGGCCGGAGTTATGGCATAGCGGTCTTCTTCTATAGCTGACAAATAATGTATCTTTTTTTTGTTAACTTTTCCATTCTGTACTTGATAATACGGGGTCTCTATAAAACCGTATTTATTGATAAGCGCATAAGTTGCCAGAGAAACTATCAAGCCGATATTGGGTCCTTCCGGAGTCTCAATAGGACACATACGGCCGTAATGGGTATAATGTATATCCCGTACTTCAAAGCCGGCCCGTTCCCTGGTCAAACCTCCCGGGCCTAAAGCATTTAACCGTCTTTTATGTGTAGTTGCTGAAAGAGGATTGGTCTGATCCATAAACTGGGACAGCTGGGCAGTTCCGAAAAATTCTTTTATGCCGGCCGTAATGGGTTTAATTGAAATGAGATTCTGCGGGGTAAGGGTGTTATGGTCCTGAATGGTAATACGCTCTTTGGCAAGACGTTCCATCCTGGAAAAACACATTTTTAAATGATTAACAAGCTGTTCCCCTACACTGCGTATGCGGCGGTTACCGAGATGATCAATATCATCTAACGGCAACTCATTAAGTCTGACTTTAATTAAATATTTAATGGTATTAATAATATCATCCGGGGATAAAACCAGGGACTGATTAGCATCAGTATTAAATTTCTTGTTTATTTTATAGCGTCCGACTGAACCCAGAGAATATATATCATTATTAAAAAACATGGACTTGTCAGCCTGAAACAGTTCTGAAGCTGCTGCGCCGCAATTAGTACATTTTAAAGGTTTATCATAGACGTCATACATTGCTTCGCATGATTTACATTTCCATCTTCTTATGATTTCATTTTTAGCAACCATTTTATTAGTGGGTTCTGTACCGCGTATAATAAAATAAATATAGGAACAGGCTTCCGCCTGGTTTAATACATTGGTATCCCGTTCCAAGGTATTAATTATAATATCATTCTTTTCTGTTTCCAGTTGCGGGATCAAAGCCAGTTCATGCAGCCCCAGTTCCATTATTTTTTTTATATTACTGCTTTGCAGCCTGATACCGGCTCTTAATATTATATTACCCTCTTTATCTTTTAAATCATTAAAAAGACACCGGTCAAGTAAAAGTTCACTCATTTTTTCTTTATCTGTAGACAATTTTACTATTTCCGAAGTAAAAAATATCTTTACAATATCTTCATTGGACTCAAACCCCAGAGCCCGGAATAAAGTGGATACCGGAATACGCGCTTTGCGGTCAATCCTGATGTATAATATGTCTTTTACTGCTTCAAACTCAAGCCAGGGACCGCGGTCCGGTATTAAACGGGAATGATACATATTTCCCCTGACGTTAAAATCAAAAATAACGCCGGGGCTGCGGTGGATCTGGGAAACTACCACCCTTTCCGCTCCGTTTATTATAAATGTACCGTTAGCAGTCATCAGGGGAATATCACATACATAAATTTCCTGTTCTTTTATCTCACCGGTCTCTTCGAGAATCAGTCTGATAGTGGCTTTTACCGGCATATTGTAGGTACGGTCCAAAGCAACAGCTTCTTCCGGAGTATAAACAGCTTTTTCAAATTTATAGTCCTGAAATTCGAGTTTTACTTTACCGTCTGATGACTTAAAAGGAAAAGTTGAAGAAAACAAATACTGTAAACCCTTGTTTTCTCTTTTAGACGGACTGATTCCATGCTGTAAGAAATCATTATATGAATCAAGCTGTATTTTATTTAAAGGCGGCAATTCATTTTTTTCTTCCCGTCTTGATAAAAAACAACGTCCTTCCGGTGAAATATATCTGTTACTTAAAATTTGTGATCTAGTTTTTTTTGATGACACTGCTAGCTCCCTGTAGCATAAAAATTATAGGATTTTTTTTTTTATAACTCTGGTATGAATACCACATATACGGGTAAATTTCCAGATTGTATTGATATTTAATAGAGTTGAACAAAATTAATTATTTTAATTCAACAGTTGCACCAGCTGCTTCCAGTTTTTCTTTTATCTCATCAGCTTCGGCTTTATCAACACCTTCTTTTAATGGTTTACCGGGATTGTCAACAAAAGCTTTTGCTTCTTTCAAACCAAGCCCCAGGATTGCTTTAACTTCTTTTATTACCGCAATTTTATTCTGGCCCGCACTGTCAAGAACAACGTTAAAATCAGTCTTTTCTTCAGCAGCAGCCTCGCCCCCGCCTGCTGCTGCTCCGGCAACTGCTACCGGTGCTGTTACACCAAACTTTTCTTTAAGTGCTTCTACCAGATCATTGAGCTCAACTACTGTCATAGCTTCAATTTCCTTAATAATATCTTCTTTGCTCATTGCCATTTTATACTCCTCAATATTAAAATTTAATAATATATCTGTTTTATTTTTCCGGTTTCTCTGCTGCTCCGTCCTCTTTCTGCTCTGCTACACTCTGAAGAGTGTATACCAGATTGGAAACAGGCCCCTGCAGACAGCCTACCAGCATACTGTAAAGTACATCACGCGCCGGAATACTGGCCAGTTTCTTAACACAGTCCTGGTCAACAACATTTACTTCATAATAACCG
>CAZFAK010000017.1:0-22077 GCA_964517045.1 uncultured Spirochaetia bacterium
ATATTATTTCCTTTTATTTGCTTAAGCGGTTCAGTAAAGCTGTTTGATTAAGAGTAATAATTTCATAGTAGTCGCAGGATAAAGCAGTTGTTTATTGTTTTTCTAACTCTATAGGACCGCCGTTTCTTTTGATAGCTTTAAGCGTATCTCCCCGGATCGAAACATTATACCATTCTGCGCTCGGAGCAGCATCTTCCAGATATTGTTGCCGTGATGACCAGAACATTATACTCAGTTTATGTCTGACATAGTAACCTTTAAGGGGTTTATCCTGTAAAAAGGTAGTTGTATAGATATTATTGGAAAAAGTTATAGTATAAGCGGAATTTTGTCTGGATTCCAGTACACCCGGCAGCTGGTAGCCGGTTTTATATAGCCAGCGTCCGGTTAGTTTGTCCTCACTGGTGCATGCAAAAAATAAAATAGCAACCAAAAAAAATGGTAATATACAGCGTAGCATATATCAAGGTATGTATGATACAATATAATAGCTTTTTTGACAATGGATGACTTTTTAGGGCAAAGCAGGTATGCCACTGAATCTGTTTGATATTCTGGACCGGGCGCTTATGACCCGGCTAAAAGCAGTAACCAAAAGAGAAGCTATTGATGAGCTGGTGGAGTTACTGCGGTTGAATAATAATATTTCGGATAAAACTAAAATATTGCCAAAATTATGGGAACGGGAAAATATAATGAGTACCGGCATAGGTATGGGAGTGGGTATTCCCCATATCCGGCTTGCCACAGTAGACCGGCCTCTGATAAGTATAGGTATACAGCCGCAGGCTGTGAAGGATTATCTCTCTATAGATGAACAACCGGTCAGGATCATCATAATAATCATTTGTCCGGAAAACCAGGAACTGCTGCATACGCAGATCCTGGCACAGCTGATAAATGTACTTAAAAGTGATGACGTTATCAATAAATTACTTCAGGCTGACAATAGTCAGGAGATCTATAATATATTTACGGCAAATATCTGAAAACAGGAGTTGCGGCTCTATATCTGGCGGTTTTATTCGGATAATACAGTATTAAATGTAAAGGAATCAGTTTTAAAAAATTTTTTTAATCAAGATGCCGGCGCCAAGTCCTGTCAAAAAAAGCAGGCCGAAAAAACGGTTGTAAATAAAGGCATAAGCGGAAAAGTAAAGGGGCCAGACTTCTTTGGCAAGGTCTGTCGGCTTTCGGGCAGGTCTTGGCCTGCGGAATTTTAAAACAGTTTGATACAACTTAGGCAGAGCCAGAAGAACTACGGCAGCAGTACAAGGCATTATGCGGCTGTATATACACCAGGCGATAAAAAAGTACTGCAATATCCAGAGACTTACGGTGAGTATTCGGGCCGGAAGAGAACCGATAATAACCGGCAGCGTGTAAACCTTTTTTTGCAGATCCTGGCTGCGTTTATCAGTATGTTTGCCCAGTAATACGGTTACCGGCCCCAGGGCGTAGATAGTGCCAACCAGGGCAACTTCCCAGCTCCAGCCGCCCCCGCTGACAGCAGTATAGCTGCCGCCGGTCATAAGCGGACCCCAGACCAGCAGTACGCTAATTTCTCCCAGCCCTGTATATTTTAGAGGCCATGTGTAAAAAACAACAAAAACAGAGCCGGCCAGCGTAAGCCAGAGTATAAGCTCTCCGGAAAAAAATATTAACAGAACAGCACAGCTTAAAGCAATGAGTCCGGTTACAGCTGCGTAGCCCAGCAGTCTGGAAACCGGCATCAACCCATGTTCCAAAGGCTGCGGTCCGTATAAAGCCCGGTAATAATTGCCTTTGTCAATTCCTTTTTTATAGTCTATAAGATCATTGAGCAGATTGTTAAGTGCGTGGGCGCATACAAGTCCGATACAGCATATTAAAAAAAGGTGCCAGTGAAAAGTACCGTCTTTCCAGGCCCAGAGTCCGCCCACGGCTGCTGCCAGAATAGTCATTATGAAAACAGCAGCCCTTGTGGAGATGAGCCATCTGGAAAAAAGATCAAGCCGGTCCCACTCTGTCCGGCTGAGACGGGGAATGATCTTTATGGCTTTTAGCCACATTGAGGGAGAAGGGTGTTTCATGTTTTCCTTTTTGTAGTGATAACTTATTCAGCAGTTAAATATACTTCCCGGATACTGTCATTGCCGTTATCAGTCATCCAAAAACAATCACCATCCCAGGCAATACCAATACAGTCCTGTCCCGGAGCTGCGCCGCGCGCTATGACGCGGCAGGTGGTCATATCAACTTTTACAATTAAATCAGTATCCTGTTTAACTATATATAAATAACCGTTTTTTTCTGTTATACCCACAGGCGAATCACCCAGATAAACATTGGTCAGGGTAACTCCGCCCGGACTAACCTCCCGCAAACGGTTATCATAACCGGTAAGCCAGAAAGTGCCGGTATTGGTAGAGTAATGCATGCCGAAACAGGAAAAGTCCTCCCGGCTGATCGAATCCAGATAGATACCGGTAGAGGTTGAGAGACGGTCAATAATCTGATTATCAACATTACGGGTGATCCACACACTGTTCTGGCCGTTTGTCATTGTAATTCCGGCGCTGTTGCCGCTATTGCCGTAATTAAAAGTAGTTCCTGCCGGCGGGTTTACAGTTGAGATGCCGCTGATTCCGCCGCTGCTGAAAATATAAAAACTAGCCAGCTTGTCTGCATCACATTGTAAGAACCAGCCATAATTACCGCTGACAGTGATATCCCCGGGTTCCATATCTTCGGCACTGTATGAATTGGATGAAATAAATACTAATTTCCGGTACATAGTAAATTCAATATTGCTTTTAATTTCATCATTGGTCAGCGTAACAGTATAATCATATACCTGGTTGTTATAATTTGTATATGAAGCAGTTAGTGTAAACTGATAACCGCCTTTTACTGTCGGTACATTCACAGCATAGGTACCGTCTGTAAGCGTATTTGTTACATAAGTATTACCGGCGTTTTCTGTACTTTGACCGGTTACGGTAATCAGCACGTTGGAAAGGTAGCTGTCATCCGCACCATCTAGGACCTTGCCGGAAATGATTGCCATACCCGGAATTTCCTCTTCATTGGTCTGGTCCTGACTGCTGCTTGCATGCTGCGTCAGTCCGTAAAACACAGCAAAGGGTTTATCTTCGCTGCTGCAGTGCCAGCTGAAAAATATGATCACTGCAATAAAAACAGAGATAAATATTTTATTTTTCATAACTACTCCTTTACTCTGATTACCATAAACAGAAATAAAAACCGGGATGGATAGATATGCCGCCCATTTGAGCTTTGGTTTTTCCGGCCGCTATATAACTGTAACTTCCCTCAAACTGCAAACCTGTTCCGTGGTTAAACATAACACGCAGGCCGCAGTCTACCCTGATACCAAACCCATGATAAAAATTTGATTCCAGCATATAATGGCTGTATTTTGAATGATAAACATCTGCCTGTTCATAATAAAACTGATAAACTCCGGAAACTCCGGCATAAGGAATAAGCCGTTGATGGAAATTAAAAAAATATATCAGCCCCAGATCAAGTGTAAAGGCGGTCAGTGTTGCATCACGGATATCCAGATTATTTTCAGCAATGCTCTTGTCACTGACTGCAGCCCGCTGATAGGCAGCACCTGTTTTAAGGTTTAAATTATGCATGAAAAAGCGGAAATAATTATCCAGCCGCGCTCCATAAGAAGCTGTAAAAAGATCACTGTATTTTTTGCCCAAAGGCAGGAGCATGTCAAAACTGAGAGTCATACCCTTGTTGAAAAAATGGGGTTTTAAAGGGGGAAAATCAATCTGATAGCTTTTTTCAGGAAGCAGATTGGTTTTTATAACCGGAAAAAAGCAATGCTTTTTTTTGGTACTGAAATTTTCTTTATAAATTGAAATACGCCGGTTACTGCCCGGTATAACATCCAGTACAGCCGGGGTGGTCACAGAAGTAAGCTGACCGTCAACATAAATTTTGGCATCTTCCGGTTTTGATGTTACTTTTACCCTGGACCAGCGCAGATCAAATGCAATCTCCGGATTTTCCCCTTTACGCAAAGTAACCTCTTTGATAAATTTCATATTGTTGCCAAGCGCAAACACAAAATAATCCCTGGCCTCTGCTTCGATTTCCACCGGCGTAGTTAATTTAGCGCCTGCCCACTCGCTGAAACCTTCCAGATTAAAAATTAAAGTGCGCATTACCCGCAGTTGGAGTTGATTACCGTTGATTCCCAGACCGCGCAGCCAGTCATATACTGCTTTTTTTTCTATAACATAAATATCTGCCTGTGCCGGGATTGCGGATATTTTTACCCTGGCTCCTCCCTGCTTGAATTTGCGAATGTTTGAAAAAACCGGTTTAATCTTCCCGCTAATTCTGCCGCCCAGACGTTCTGCCAGCTTTTTGATCTTGTCCGGTACTTCATCTTTTTCCTTAAAAGCGATTGATTCCGCAAACTCTGCCACCCCTTTTTCCACATCGACTACCCGTACTGAAATGGTGGTAATACTGCCGAAACGGCTTATTTTTCCTGTCAAAATCTTGTTTGCGGATAATAATTTTCCTACTTTAACAGTTGAATCCGGATCAAGCAGTCCTGAAGCCTGAAGGCCCTGTTCTGCCAGTACTTTTTTCATGCTGGAGCGTTCAACCACCACAAACAGGCCAAGATTAATCATTGCTGTCGTTAATAACTCATTAATATCTTTAGATAAACCTTCGGAAACTTCTTTACCGCAGGGCAGCTTCAGCACAGCAATGCGCATCTCTTCAGCTGCACCTGCCTGTATATTAAGCGCTGCAGCAACCAGCAAAGCCCATAGCAAAACCGCGTGTTTATACATAAAAAATTCCTGAATAAATAAAGTATTGTAAATTTATTAATTATAGCTTTATAAAAAGAGAAAAGCAATACCTATGATTGTTTTATTAAAAACAAACTGCAGCCAACAGTTTTTAATTTTAATCAGCTGCTTCCGGATTTTTGCTTCAGATCTGCCGCGATAACGTACAGGGCAGGTATCAAAAATAAAGTAAGCAAAGTAGCGAACAGAATTCCGTAGCTTAGTCCCATAACGGTCGGGCGCAGGCTGCTGACACTGCCGCCGATCCCGTAAACGGTTGGAAAAAGTCCGGCTGCGGTTGTCAGAGTGGTCAAGATCACGGGCCGCAGCCGGAGTGACGCGCCCTGAATAATATTTTCCAAAATTATTCCCTGTTTTTTTTCTTTGATTAAAGTATTTATAAAACTGACCATCACCACACTGTCGTTAACCACGACCCCGCTCAGGCCGATGATACCTATCAGTCCCATAAAGTTAAGGGGTATACTGTGCGCGGTAAAAGAGAGCAGGGCGCCGGTAAGGCCGAAAGGAACCGTAATCAGAATAATTACCGGCTGAATTAAAGAGTTAAACAAAAGGACCAGGATCAGGTAGATAGCCAGGAGGGCAATGCTGAAAGCGATCAGCAGATCACGCGCTGAAGCAGTAGTTTCCGCAGATTCTCCTTTTTCCACCAGGTAGACACCGTTATACTTTTCAGGCACATTGTTAAATTGTTTTTTAAGAGTGTGCATAACGAGGCCGGCTGTGGTTTGGCGGCGGTCTACTTTGGCGGTCAGTGTTACGGCACGTTCACCGTTATAATGATTAAGCATGGCTTCTGTTGCGGCAGCTTTAAACGCGGCTATATCGCCCAGCCGGATAAGTTTCCCCTGTTTATTGGGGATGAGCAGTTTTTTCAAAAAAGCACTGTCCTTTTTGTAAGGTTCGGCAATCATCACCCGGAAATCTATTTCTTCGCCCATAGTCTGCATGGAGGTTGCCACCGTACCTTCGTAAGCCGTGCGTACCGTGCGGGCAACGCTGGCCACATCCATGTTCAGTTTGGCCAGACGGTTATAATCAAAAACAATTTTCAGTTCCTCTTTTCCCTTTTTATGGTCATTGTCCACGTCGATCACTCCGTTTTGGTCAAGAAGAAATTTTTCAACGGCTGCTGCAGCCGCGTAACGGTCATGTTCAGCGCCGCCGACCACTTTTATCTCAAGCGCTTTGCCGGGTGAAGGGCCTACTGTCTGTTTGGCAAACATGATGCGGTCGAAAGATTTAATTTTTTTAGGATTAATTTTTTTACGCAGAGCGCGTATAATCTGTTCCACGTTCCTTTCCCTCTCGGTTTGCGGTTTTAAAAAAACCGTGATCTGGGACCAGTTTTCATGATTACCCCGGGAGCGGATTCGTTTCACCGTATGGTGGCCGATGATCGTGCGTATACTTAGCCGCTCCTTTTTTTTAATTTCGCTGGTGACTATTTGTTCAATTTTTTTTGTAAGAAAAGCGGTTTGGGCAAGTGAAGTACCCTGCGGTGCTTCCAGGTTTATATAAAAGGCGTCAGAGCTGTTATCCCAGAATAACGTATAATTTTTAATAGTACCGCGGGAGATTACAAAAGTAAGGATAAAAATAATAATGAAAGCAGCGGCAACGAGGTATCGGTAGCGGATCACCTGCCGGAGCACTTTTTTATAAAAGCTGATTACCGCCTCAAACCAGGGGACGATCATCTGTTCGCTGTGTTGGCGGGCATGAGCGAGATGATTGGGCAGGAAAAATACTGCTTCGATAAAAGAAGCGCTCAAGGCAATTGTGATAATAATCGGGTAGATGTAGATAAATTTTCCCATCATTCCCTTTATAAATAACAGGGGAAGAAAAGCGGCAATAGTGGTTAGAATCGTGATCACCACCGGTGTAAAAACTTCTTTCAGTCCCTGTAGAGCAGCCTGGATACCGGTCAGCCCTTTTAAACGGCTGCTGTAGATATTTTCAGATATGACAATGCCGTGGTCTACCAGCATGCCCAGTACCGTAATTACTGCACCTAAAGAAATGATATTAAGGGAGATATCAAAAAAGTTCATCACGCTTAAAATCATCAGGATGGTAACCGGAATGCCGAACGCGGTCCAAAAAGCGGAACGCAGATCAAGAAAGATGAACAAAATAATAAAAACCAGGATGAAACCGATCAGGGCATTACTCTTGACAACATTCAGCAGGGCTATGATGGAAAGGGAACGGTCGTCAATAATGTTCAGCTTCAGGTTTTTGGGGATGATATTGCTGTTTTGCCGCAGCCATTTTTTTACACGGCGGACTGTTTCCACTACATCCGCATTTTCTTTTTTGACAATGCTTAAAGTTACCCCTGGACTACGGTTTACCCTGACCATGGTTTCAGCCTTTTCAAAACCTTCTTTAATGTCGGCTACATCTTTTATCCTTACCCGTTTCTCTTCAAAACTGGAGCGGATGATTACCGCGCCTGCTTCCGCTGGTGTTTCAAATTCACCGATGGTAACTACATTTTTTTCACGCGTTACAGACTGAAGGGTGCCGCCGGTGGAGCGGACATTACGGCGCTGGATGCTGCTGATAATATCGTTAAGGGAAACATAGTACTGTTCCATTTTAGCCGGATGGACTGCGACCTGGATCTCATTTTCTCTTTTACCGGCCATCCTTATCTCACTCACCCCTTTGATTTTACGCAGTTTGTTTTTAAATTTTTCACTAAACAAGGCCATCTTTTTTACAGCTGTCTGTTCCTGGTGCTGTTTCCTGTTCTTTAAAGTCAAACCAATAGTCAATACAGACATCATTTTGGGATTGGCGTCAATAATAGTCAGGTCTTCTACTTCGGGGGGCATGTCCGGCACTACCTGCAGGTTGCGGTAAATTTCATTTTTAACAGCTGTTTTGGAGGAGATATCCTGATCCAGATAGATATAGATGATAGCCCCGTTTTCGGCGGAAAGACTCACATAGTCGGCAATACCGTTTATTTTTTCCAGCTCCTCTTCCACAGGGACAACACTGTTCATCTCCACATCAAGAGCGCCGGCTCCCGGATATTTGAGGTAGACAATCATGGTATCGATATCAGTTGGAGGAAAAATTTCCTGTTTCAGGTTTAAAAGGCTGGCCGCGCCGATAATCAGAATCATCACCAACAGCATATTGACCACCAGTCTGTTGTTTATAAAATATGCAAAAATACGGGACATCCAATCTTCCTTTTGTATGGATTTTTAAAGTATCTAATTATAAGGGGAAAGTATAAAAAATACTACTTTTTTTTAAAACACCTTTCTATTTGTTTTTTAAAATTAAATTTTATAACAGACGGCCTGGTCAGGGAAATTTACGGAAAAAATAACTGTTTTATGTTATAATATAGGTAAATAAAAGGAAGACGGTATGAAACTTAAAGAGCTTTTGGAAAATAAGTGGGTAAAAAAAATATACAGTAAAAATGTTGTTATCCTGATACTTATGGCTTTAACTTTGCCCATACGGTGGACAGCCGAGACTTTAAACGGTAGGGATATTTACGGTTTTCCGGCAACCGCGCTCGGTATTTTTACACTGGACATGCTTACTCCTCTGGAAACGGTTTTTGCCGTAAGTCTTTTGCTGGTGCCAGGCGCACTTGTTGGCGTGTATCTGCTGGAATCTTTTCATAAAAATATAGCCAAGCTGATCTGTTTCGGCAGCAGTATCATTTTTATGCTGGCTGTGATATTTTTAGACAGAGTGCTGGCGACCAACGGTCCTATAATGCTGCTGGTTTTTGCCCTGGTTATGCTTATTACCCTTATTCCGGATATTATACATACAGTGGAGAATTTTTTTATTCATTTTCTTTATAGGAATACCAAATCTGTAAGTGATCATCTTATCCGGATCATAGCAGCACCGGTTACCGCATTGTTTAAACTGGCTGATTTTTTATTCAAACGTGAAAGACTGAAAAATTTATTTTTAATAAGTTTGTTCTGGCTGATTCCGGTTATTATTGGTTTGGCAATCGTTTTATTATAACTTTTTATTTAGCTGTTAGAACAAACGCCACCAGAGAAGTTTTATATTAATAAGTATAACAAGAAAAAATTTAGTAAAAGATCTTTTTTTATTCAAGCTCTGCGCCTGCTGTAAAAAGCGCACCGCCTCTTTTACCTGACGGAGTGAAAGCCGGTCAGTAGCAGCTATCGTATTTTTACCGTTATATCTGGAAATATTTTTTTCTTTTATATGTCCGGCTGCTGCTGTTTTCTGACTGAGTGTTGTTCCCGGATAAGGAACAAAGCTGGATATCCCCAGGCTGTCAGGTTTAAATTTTCTTATAAAACGGAAAGTTTTTACTACAGTTTTTTTACTTTCTCCGGGGAGCCCTGCCAGCATTAAAAAATGAACCCGGATATGAACAGCCTGCAGGAGTTTATTAATGTTTTTTATTTTTTTTAAATCAAGACCTGGTTTAGCCTGCGGTCCCAACTCCCGGACAGCGCCGGTTTCCAGGCCGAGGTGTATTCCTTTTAAGCCGGCAGCAGCCATATTTTCTATTAACTCCTTATCCAGACAGTCGATTCTGGTTTCACACCACCATTTAAACCTGAGTTTGTTTTTAATTATCATAGTGCATAGTTTTAATATACGTTTTTTGTTATAAGTAAACAGAGCATCACGGAAAGTAATCAGGCGGTAGTTGTGTTTTACAACCAGCAGTTTTAAATCACGAAACATTTTCTCTGCGGAAACAGCCCGCCATTTTCGGCCTTCACTGACCGGATAGGGGCAGTAACTGCAGCAGGGGAAGGGACAGCCGCGGCTGGACTGATAGGAAAATAATTTTTTACGTCTGTCTCTGAGCAGAATATAGCGGTAGCGGTGTTTTTGTATAAAAAGAGGATCCATAGCCGGCAGTTTATTCAGGTCAGGCCGGGGCCAGTCTGCCTGATATTTGTTTTTATATTGTTTATGGGATGCTGTTTGGGTACTGGTATGGTCTTTTATTATATCTTTTATAATGAGTTCAGTTTCCCCTTTTAATATAGTATTTACGGCCGGTGAACGGTTTATTAGGGTGATTGTTTCCGGGCAGGGGTAATTAATTTTTACAAAAAGAGAACTTAAGGGGGAGAGATCCTTTATTTTGTGAAAAAACTCAAGATCACTATTGACTGTTAAAGGAGCTGCAGTAGCAATAATTAAAGGCCGGGAAATGGTTTTAAGTGTATGCAGCAGTTCTTTTTCCCGCTCCGGATAAAGAGTAAGGTCATAAAATAAAATTTGCCGCGTATGCTGTAAAGCCAGACCATGATAGATAAGACTTAACGGCGGCAGTATTACGGCTTTGCCTGTTTCATATCCGAAACCGCCTGCCATATCCCGGCAGACCAGGCGGCCACGCTCAGGCTGCGGGGTATTGATCAGTATACAGGGACTTGCCATAATTTTGGTTAATTATCGCATATTTTCGCTATAATTTTTAAATACATGGTATAATTTTTGGAGGTGCTCATGAAACAGCTTATCTATGTTGTCGATGACGAGCCTGATATTCTCGAGTTAGTCAGTTTAAATTTAAAAAAACAAAACTACAATGTTGAAGAATTTGAAACAGGCGAGGAAATACTAAGAGAGATCAAAAAACAGAAACCGGATCTTATTATACTGGATCTTATGCTTCCTGATACTGACGGTCTGGAAATATGCAAGACGCTTAAAGGCAGTGACCGTTACAAATATATACCGGTTATCATGCTGACAGCCAAGGGAGAGGAAACAGACAAGATTATCGGTCTGGAACTGGGTGCAGATGATTATATTACCAAACCTTTTTCCGTGAAAGAGCTTGCTGCCAGAGTTAAAGCAATTTTACGCCGCTCCTTAAGAAGAACTTTAAAAAACGAGACTAAAACCATTAATGATATTCTTGTTATAAATCCTAACAAATATGAAGTTAAAGTTAAAAACAAAGCTATAGACCTGACTACTACGGAGTTTAAAATTCTCTCGCGTCTGGCGCAGCAGCCTGGGTGGGTCGTATCCCGGGACAGTCTGCTGGAGTATTTATGGAAAAATGAAAAAATTGTTACAGACCGGACTATTGATGTGCATATAAAAAATATGCGGGATAAACTTGGCGAAGCCGGTACATTTATTAAAAATATGCGCGGGGTTGGTTACCGGCTTGAATAATTAATGAAAATTAACTTAAATATTTTCACCCGTCTTTTTCTAAATCATTTACTGGTTATTATTTTACTGTTAGTTCTTATTTTTATTTTTGCCGGACATTTAATTCAACAGTCTTACATAGATACTACAGCTGATCATCTATTTAAAATAGCGCAGGCGGTTAAGCCGGATTTAAGCCGGCAGCTGCTTGGCAAAGACAGAACTGAAATACAAAAATATATAACCAAGGCCGGCCGTAATACAAAAATACGTTTTACTGTTATCACGCAGAATGGTACTGTTATAGCAGACTCGGAAGAAGATCCGCACAATATGGAAAATCATAAAAACCGGCCGGAAATAAAAAGTGCCTACAGTAATCATACGGGCCGGTCTCTGCGCTACAGTTCTACTCTGGAAAAAAACATGCTTTATATAGCTGTGCCGGTTAGAAATCAGATACAGGGTGGGCATGTTTTACGTGTTAGTCAGTTTATTGATAAAATTGATTTATTATTGGTTGATATGTTAATCAGAATTTTACAGGTTTTATTGGTTATTGTTATTTTAATAGTCGTTCTTTCTTTCTTTTTTTCGCGAAATATCGCCAAGCCTATTCAGAAACTGGTGGACGCTTCGCAAAAAATTGCCGGTGGAAACTTTAAAACCAGGATTTATATTGACCGTAATGATTCGCTTGAAGAACTGGCTAATAATTTTAATAATATGACTGAGAAAATAGACCGGCTTTTTACAGAGCTGCGCCTGAAAAAGGAGGAACTGTCCCTGATAATCAACTCCATCAGTGAAATATTACTGGTAATCGGAAAGGATAATAAAGTAAAGGAATGCAACAAATCTTTTTTGGAATATTTTGCAGCTGATAATGCTGTCGGCAGGTATTACTGGGATATAATACGGGAACCGGATTTTTTTGAATATATAAACAGTCTTTTTAAAGAGAAAAAACATTTAGTTCGTGAACTTGAATTAAACAATAATTATTATCTGGTCAGCGCCAGCTTAATGGAAGCGCTTGATCAGTATATAATTATTTTTCATAATATATCTGAGATGAAAAAACATCAAATTTTGAAAAAGGATTTTATCGCCAATGCTTCACATGAACTGAAAACACCGCTTACCTCTTTAAAAGGCTATCTGGAATTTATAAAAGATAATCCGCAAAACAGTGAAAAATATTTTAATATTCTGATGCGTAATACAGACCGGATCATTAACATTATCAATGATCTTTTAAAACTATCAACTTTGGAAGATAAAAATTTCAGGCTTGAGCGGGAAAAAATCGATCTTAAAGAGTTACTGGGTAATGTTAAGTATCTGTTTGCTGATAAAATCAAGAGCAACAGGGTTGCTTTAAAGATTAATATTAATGATAAGCTTAAACCTGTGTATGGTGATTATTTAAAAATAGAGGAGCTTTTTATTAATCTTATTGATAATGCGCTTAAATATACTGAAGGCGGTATGATCCGGATAAGCGTGGTTCAGGACAGAGAGGCAACCGAGATTGTGGTAAAAGATAACGGTATTGGTATTCCGGCTAAAGATCAGTCCAGAATTTTTGAGCGGTTTTATGTGGTTGATAAAGCCAGATCACGCAAGCTGGGCGGCACCGGACTGGGCCTTTCTATTGTTAAACATATCATTAACCTGCATCAGGGCAGTATCAGGTGCGAAAGCAATGCCGGCGAGGGGACAGCTTTTATTATAAGGTTGCCGTTAAATTTAAAATAATTAATCCAATTTCCGGCTGTGATTTATTTCGGTGACAACATCATTCATAGCATTGTTAAGTCTTTTCAGTTTATTATTGAAAATCACGTACATAAAGAGCAGGGGGAAGGCTACTATCAGTCCGGACTGGGTGGTTAAAAGCGCTTCTGAAATACCGTCAGCCATAAGTACAGGATTGGCGTTACCGTAAAGAGAAATAATATTAAAGGTATGTATCATGCCGATTACAGTGCCCAGTAAACCAAGCAGTGGTGCTGTGGCAGCGAATATTTTAACAGTTTTTAAATTCTGGAGATGTTTGTTTATTTTTTTTATCATAAAACCGTTATGCAGAGTTTGTAAATGACGTTCCGATGTATGCAGATTGTTGAGTATCATTAAAATAAATTCAGCATAAGCGCAATCCTGGTAGAGGGTAAATTTTTTTTTTAATTTCGCCAGATTTTCAGTTTCCAATGCTAAAACAAATTTATCCCATTTTATGATGGTGGCCGGCTTCTCCTGTATTTTTAAAAAGGTATAGGTTTTTAAAAGAATAAACCAGCCCCACAACCCCATAAGGAACAGGGGGATTATAATGAAACCGGTTTTAAGCGAGACATCCAGAATAAATTCAAACATTAATCCTCTTCTCCGGTTTGCTTGTCACTGGATGGAGTCTCGTCAGGGTATAGTTCAGTAAGTGTTTCAATGGAAATATTTTCCAGATGATTTAAAATGTTGTTTTTGGTACGTACCAGTACGTGGTGTAAAAGGGTAATAGGGATAGCCAGGCCCAGCCCGGCCTGGGTAGTTACCAGGGCCACTGAAATACCGCCGGCCAGGATTTTGGGATTGGAAGTGCCGTAGATAGTAATAACATCAAAAAGCTGTATCATACCGCTTACAGTCCCCAATAGCCCCAGTAATGGGGCTACAGCTGCTAAAACAGCAATAGTGGCCAGTTTTTTTTCAAATGCGGGCGTAACCTGCAGCAGTTTTTCATCAATAATTCTTTCAGCCTGGTCACGGGTGAATTTATTTCTGTTTTTAATCAGGGGATTAAAAATTTTTTGTAAAAAATTATAATGCTTGCTTACAGTTTCCCGGGCTGAATAAAAATCCTTTTTTTTAATATAGTTAATAACATCATGGAGATAGGAAAGCCGTCTGGGCGAGTTGCGATGATAAAATAATGTTCTTTCTATAATTAACACCAGAGCGAGTAAAAAGACAAGTGCCAGCGGATACATCAGTACGCCTCCGTCCCGGAAAAATTTTAATACTGCCTGCCAGATACCGGCAGTACCGCTGTCAATGAAAGTCTGCATCTTGGGGCCGCTCTGCGCAACATCAATATAGGCCCCGAAGCGGTCATTGTTGCCTTTTTTACTGATACAGTCATAGATTGATTCTGCCAGCCGGTCTTTGGTGTTTTCCGGAATGTTGTTCTCCCATTCATAATGTATGCCTTTGAGTCCGCTTTTACGCAGCAGAATACCGGTTTGTTGATCAGATGTATAACTTTGATGTATAAAGCCGATGCGCAGATAAGTGCTGTTTATGCGTTCGTTATTTGCTGCATTTATATACTCAGCATGACCGATTTCTATCTCTTCGCCGTTATGAATCAGATTGTTTTTATAATTTACCAGGTTGCGGATTAAGGTTTTGGTATTAAATTTTTCCGCGTTTTGGCGCATTTTATTTATCTCGGGAATTTTACGGTTAAGCATTAACGGGAAACCCATTTTAAGTTTTTCACCGGCATGATTAACTGCTGCTTTTACTTTATTATGAAAATCGGTTTTTTCATTTTTGAGCAATTCGTATTCATTTTTGATCTTGGACAGATTTTCTTTTAAAAGATAGAGCTCTTCTGTATAATTGTTTTTTTTATTATATTTGAGCTTTATCTGTTCTGATAAATTTTTAATATTATCTTCAATTTTTTCCCGTTCACGCAGATGTTTCTGTTTTTTCTGCCAGTATTGTTTGTCCAGAGCATTGGCTATTTTTTTCAGTTTTTTGATTTCATCTTCCAGCCTGGTTGCAGAGAGAAAACTAAGGCAGATAATTATAAAAAAAAGTATTATTTTACGCATTTTAATTCCCTGTCAGTTTTTTTCGATTACGTTATCCGAGGGAAAAGGCAGTTTTACCAAATCAGGTGGTTTTTTACCCTGGATTATTTTAATGGCCAGACGAATATCGCGTTTGGTTAATACTGAAATAGGACGCGGATCCAGAATATAACGGTTGTTTTCTTTTTTATAAAGATAGACTTCTTTACCGGTATCACACGCAAAAAACACACGTCCTATGCGTATTACAGTAGAGTTTTTATTTTTTCCGTTTATTTTTACCACTTTTTCAAACACCTGGCTGTCATAGGCCAGCATTTCCTCGTTTTGTAAAAAAGCCATTAACCGGGTAAAACTTTCAACTGCCTGGCTTTTTTGGCTTTCAATATCCATTATAATAGCGTCAAGTACTCCCCTGCGTTTTTGTTTCGCATAGGGTATGGAATGAGTAATTTTTTGTTTGAGAGTCTGACAAATTTTTTTGATCATCGTGTTTATTTGTGTATTTTCTTTTTTAACAGCGTTTATTCTGTATTCATACTCTTTTATTTGATTTTTTATAGCAGCAATACGTTGTTTCAGGTCAGCGTTGTCAGCGGTTATCGTTTTTACTTCCTCTTTTTTCTGTCTGATAATTTTACTTTTATCCATTTTAAAACGTGCGAAATATTTAGCTTCTTCTTTAATTTTACTTTTTAATTCGTCAATATTATCCTGCAGTTTAACCTTTGTTTCTTCGAGCGATTCTGCAAATAAAACTATAACAAGAGTCAGTAATGCAGTAATAATTTTTTTTTGATCCATTTTTTTCTCCTTAATATAAATCTTCTTTTATAAATACATATAATTGATCAGTAAGCCGGTATTTTTCATAAAAATCAGTGAACAGCTGTAAGGCGCTTTTATTATTTTCGTTATAAGCCAAGGCAAAAAGATCTTTAATGGCCAGATAACTCTGTTTTTTATTCAGGGAATATACGCTGCTGAAAAAGTTAAGGCCGTCTGCAATTTTACCTGAGGTAAGATAGAGATACTTAAGAATGGCAAAGGCTCTTTTTTCCCGCGGCATAAAACGTATTATTTTTTTTAAGCGGTTACAGGCCAGATTAGTCAGTCCTGCATCTATAAAAGCATTGCACATTTCACAGGTATAATAATACCGCTCCTGACGGGATATATTTTTAAACTGATTCAGGATAATTTCATAATTATTGACTGCCTGTTTATATTTTCCTTGTATTTTAAGCATCTGCGCATAAGTTTCCCGTAAAGTTAATGAATCAGGTATCGAAGTAATGCCCTTTTTTATATAGTTAAGCGCAGTTTCCAGGTCGCCGAGATCATTGTATATAAAAGCCAGCTCTGCATAAGCTTCCTCGTTATCCGGATCAGCTTTGACAGCTTTACGCAGATATTTTTCGGCCAGGGTAAAATCACGCAGAGTTTTATATACAGAACCCAGTAAAAGCAGGGTTGGGGCATCATCAGGTATAATATCAAGATAATCAAGTAAAATATTTTTAGCACGGCAATAGTCTTCCATTTTATAACAAATAATTGCTATGTTATGGTAGGCGTTTTTAAAACGCGGCGCCAGCTTGACTGTTTTTTTAAAATAATCTATTGCCAGGGCAATATAGTTTTTGCGGTAATAAACATTCCCCAGCTTAAAGTAAACAACAGCCCGGTTAGCGCCGTTTCTTTGGGCTTTATTATAAAAAGTTACCGCCTGGTCATACTTGCCGGCCCCCAGCGCCTTGTCGCCGTGGTCAAGCCATTGCTGCCCGCAGACCGGCATGTTTGTCAGCCATAAAATCAGAATTATTATTTTTTTCATGGTTTTATTTTACTTAAACTCTACTTTACGCAGGTATTCCATTTTAACAGGAATATTATTTTTTTCCGCAGGCCGGAAACGCCATCCGCGTGCTGCATTAACAGCAGCATCGGCAAAGCCGAAACCCTGCGGCTCTTCTTTAACAGCCTGCACACTGGTAACATTGCCGTTTTCGTCTATTACCAGCAGCAGGTCCACTATACCGGTAATACCTGCATCCTCGGCCTCGGCAGGATAATCAGGACTGGGGCCGGAGATAAACCGGGCTTCCTTATCTACTTCATTGGCTTTAAAAACAATGTTTTTCATCTCGCCGGCCTGTATACCGACTCCCTGACCGCCGCTGCCCAGTTTTACTTTCCAGCGGCTTTTATGCCGCCGGGTTTTATTTTTACGCGGTCTTGCTTTTTTTACTTTCAGTTTGCGTTTTTTTTTCTTTTTAGGTTTGCTGCGGAATTCCATAATTTTTATTTCCGGAGCAGCTGCCTTCTTTTTACCAAGACTGGTTATGCCTTTAAAATAGGAAATAATGGGGATAGCGTAAAAAATACAGAAGTTAAGGATAAAGGCAGCTATGAAGATAAGCAAATTTTTTTTAAATATATGAAAAGTAAAATTTGCAAACCGGGAAATTATATTATTAATTATATTAGTAATAAACTTGTTTAGTTTATTTTTATTACTCATTTAAAGCAGCCACCGAAGTTTTTTTAAGCCCGGCGTTATTACATTTATCAAGTACGCGCATTACCATTCCGGTCTCTGATTTTTCATCCGCTATAATAATGCCGCGGACGCCGGGGGTGCGGGCTCTTTCCCGTTCCAGAATTTTTTCCAGTTCCTGCAGAGTTACCTGTTTCTCATGAATATGAATAGTACCTTCCCGGGTAACAGCCATTTTAATAGTTTTATCTTTAATCTGCATGGCTGAAGAGGCTTTGGGTTTATTGACTTCCACACCTGTCTCTCTGGTGAATGTCGTAGTCACCACAAAAAATATGAGAAGTATAAAAACCATGTCCAGAAGCGGAGATACGTT
This sequence comes from uncultured Spirochaetia bacterium, assembly GCA_964517045.1. GTDB lineage: Bacteria > Spirochaetota > UBA12135 > COTS27 > CAZFAK01 > CAZFAK01. The sequence goes on from CAZFAK010000017.1 coordinate 17,716, forward strand.
TATCTCGGAACTGTCTTCAGGACTGGATGCGATTTTACGGCGAGGCATATATAATTTCTATTAATTTTTTATTTCATCATTTTTTAGTAAATGATATTGGCTGTCTTTTTCAATAACAAGCCCCAGAATACTATTGTTGGTTATTTTTTTTAAACCATTTTTTGTTTTTATTTCCATTTGAAGCGGAATTTTGCAGTGCATAATATAACCATTGGCATACTTGAAACTTTTTTCAGGTTTGCCGACCGAGAATAACTGTTTTATTTTACCTTTATATTTTCGTATATGACTATTGATTCGTTTTAAACGGACAAGATGAATAAAATTATCAAAATACTCTGCACCATCAATGCCGCCGGTACGTCCTTCAGGACTATGGGGGAATATATTGGTTATATATTTATTTTTGGGATACATGGAATGGAGCAGGTCTTTTTTATTGCCGCTATTAAGTAAACTGATGGTTTTTTCTGCCAGGGATCGTAAATTTTTGTCTGTTTGCCTGCTGCAGTTTACAGTTGTTACCAACAGTAAGGAGATTACTAATAAAGTAAGACTTTTTTTTACTTGAATCATTAACCCTGTTTCTCCTTTAATAATATTGACACAGTCCGGCGTCCTGTATCCGCCGGACTGTGTCGGGTTATAATATAATTTTATATATTAATCAGCAGGCCACAGGCACCAGCTAATGTCAAATCCGGCGTCTATAGCTCCGATACTGGTTCCGGCTACAGCAGCTGCGGCCAGATCAGCAGCGGTCTCCCAGGCTGTATCAGCAGGCAAAGCTCCTTCGTTGGAAGAAGTTGTACCGCTGTAAGTAAGGGTATTACCGTTACTGGAAATAGAAAAAGTGTTTTCCGCAGTATAGTAAACAGTAACGTCCCGTAAATCCAGAGAAGCGCCAATACCGTCGCTGTCATCATTCTGCATGTGGATAACGGAATGGGAATTGGTAACATACCAGGTGCCGCCGTTTACATTGAAAACACCATCTTCACGCCATAAAGTAGCATAATCACCCGCAGAATGAGAGGAGATAACCAGGTTGGTTACACCTGTCTGGGAAGTACCGGTCCCGGTTTCACCTTCATCACCGTCATACTCTACAGCTGATCCGCCGTCATTACAGCATATAGCCAGAGCATTGGAGACATAACCCAGCCAGGGTCCGGCGCAGTCAAGCTGATCGTCTTCGTTGGCTGAACCAACCACATTTTTAAGTGCAACTGAGCCGCCGAAAGGTTCAAAACCATCGTCGGAACAGCGGTGTGTCTGTACAAAATCAATAGTTGTACCGGAGCCTACACCAAACAAGCCGAGACCGTTTAACTCGTTGTTTTCATTATAGATTTTACCGGCAAACTGAATAATAACATAGCGCATGGTGCCGCTGCTGTCTGCATCATCAGTACCGCCTGCTATGCCATGTGTATCGCCCAGCCCTTCTGCTGTAGATCCGGTGGCGCCGCCTTTGCCTGGAGCATAGCCCAGAATCTGGATGCCGCCCCAGTCCTGGGGACTGCGCTGGCCTACGGTTCCGCCGCTGGTAAATACAATCGGGTCAGCAGCTGTGCCCTGTGCATCAATCTGGCCTCCCTGTTTGATAATCAGAACATCAAGATCACCGTCAGTAGAAGCAGCTGTAAGAGTAACACCGGGATCAATAGACAGGGTAGCTCCGTCGTCAATGTATATCTTGCCGGCAAGCGTTACGTCGCCGGTTACTGATACATCAGCCTTGTAGATAGTTGCCGGCTTGGATGAGCCCAGTGTATCGCCTGCAGCGAGAGTAGAGGGTGATGTTACTTCAGTAATTAGACTTACTGGCTCATTACCACCATTATCATCATCACCGCAGGAGACAATCATTGCCATAACAGCTATCATTAGCGTTTTTAAAATATTTTTTAAAAATTTATTTTTCATTTTTTCTCCTTCTTAAATATAAATTTTAACTGTATCCTAATATAGGAATATTAAAACCATGTTAAGTTTTTATCAATAAACGGTTAATTCTGAATTTTTAAAGAATAACTTAGGTTTATACTCCTTCCTTTTTTCTGCCGTCCAAAAATTTTTTCATCCCGGATTATTTTATATTCCTTATCCAGTATATTTTTAAAGGAAAATTTTAATGATCCTTTTTGGCTGAATGTTTTTTTGAAAACAAAATCAAGTTCCGGAGCCGGTTTTTCATACACGTCTCCTACTTCTTTTTCATACCCACCGGGGATGATAGTAACAGCAGCTATACGTTTGCCTACCATATTTAACAGTAAAGTTGATGTAATGCCAATATTTTTATTCTGGTATCCTATGGTAGCATTAACTACATAGGGTGACTGTCCCTGCATAGGACGTTTTTTCTGGGCATATACGGAAGCAGGGCGGTCTTTTACTTTAATTTGGGAATAGATATAGGCAAAGTTACCGCTTATATAAAAATCTTTGAAAAATCTGTTAAGGAAACCGAAATTTTTTTTAATCTCTATCTCCATACCCAGATTGTGGGCAAATTCACCGTTACGGTATTTGTATTTCATTTCATCCGGATTGGAAGTAAACAGTTCCAGCAATTCTATCGGTTTTTGAATATATTTATAAAACGCTGACACGGAAAAGATCTCCAGCTCTGAAGGATAGAGTTCAAAACGGATATCTGCGCTATGTATATCCACCTGTTTCAGATCATCATTGCCGAAAACCTGTTTGCCGCCTTCATTAAGATTATATGAAATGGCGACAGCTTCCCTGAAATCAGGCCTGGCAATTGATTTACTGTAAGAGAGACGAAGATTAATATTATGATGCGGCGAAAAGATAAAATTGGCACTGGGCAGAAAATTATGCCTGGTTAAAGCGTCATCACGGATCAGGACTATATCATTTTCCCATATATTATTATCATACATCTCCATTAGTGAATTTTCGTAACGAATTCCCCCGGAAAACTGCAAACGCCGCATTAAGGGCAGATCGGTTTTAAGATAAAAAGCTAAAATCTTCAATTTACCGATATAACTGCTGGAATCCGTCACTTCATGCAGGTCTATTTCATCGGGAGTTGAAGCAAAGCCGACCATATTTTCATCATTTAGATAATCCTCAATCGGCTCGCCATGATCTTTGTCACAGTAAATATCACCGTCTTCATACTGGAAAATACGCTCTTTGGTATCCCGCTTTTTAATACTGAGATCAGCACCGCTGTATAAACGGGAGTTTAATCCCTGCCATTGTTTATATGGAATCTGGATTTCGGTATTAAAACCCAGGCTGTTTTCCTTATGTTCCAGAAACTCCCGGAATATACGGTGAAAATACTGCAGAAAATAGCCGTCACTTTCAGGGTCGTCATCTCCCATCTCGGTACGCAGCTCAGTGGAGCGCTTATCCGGCTCGCTGTGTTTTGCCCGGCCAAAAGAGCCGTTCCATTTTACAATAATGTTGTTTAATTTTTTTAAGAAATGCGTTCCGGTCAGCTGGGTGAAGAAGAGATCATTATTCTCAAAATTCAGGATATATTTCTTATAAACCCTGGTTTCCAGGCCGGTTTGCCCGATTTCGACAATGGTATTATCTTTATGATTGTGGGAATAAAACGAAGTAAACCGAAATTTATGGGCCGGTAAAGGGATAACACCCAGGGAACCGAGCAGGCCGATTTTAACTTTCCGTGCTGAATTAACATTGCTGTATTCCTTTTGCAGGTCGCCGTCATAAGTACGGTTGATACTGGCTTTGGCTTTTTCATCAACACTGCCTTTATACATTGCAGAGACCAGATAACCTATCCTGGCCTTCCCCGGAGTGAGCCGGGAATCGCCAAATGAGATACTGATTTTATGCGGTAAAAAAGCTTTTTTCTTGTAAGGTGTAAGGATATAGGGAAATGATTCACCAATTGCTTCCATCTTATTCTCTGTTTGATTGGCAATGTTGGCAATATTGTCAGGTACGGCGCCAGGCAGGGTGCGTGTGCCGTCATCATATCCCAGCCAGTCAAACTGTCCCCCTTTATAGGTCCAGTAGCTGTTATGAAAAGGAATTACATCCAGATCCATACCAGTGCCAACAGAAATTTTAAAAAAATTTTCTTCCGGATAGTCTCTGGGAGAGATCTTGATTATGCCGCCGCAGAACTCTCCCGGCATTTGCGGCGCAAAGGTTTTTAAAATGGTAAGGTTATCCAGCAGGCTGACCGGGAAAATATCAAGCGGTACTACCCGTTTATCCGGATCAGGAGATGGAATAGCTGAATCAGCCAGCATAACCGCAGCATAACGTTCGCCCAAACCCCGGATGTATATATTGTTATCAACGACGGTTATACCCGTAACCCGTCTGGCTGCATCACCG
>CAZFAK010000018.1:0-22001 GCA_964517045.1 uncultured Spirochaetia bacterium
TTATTTTTAATTTTCCATGCTTTGCGGGTTATAATCCGCTCTTCATTTTTAAAAAAGATATTATTCTGGATCTGTCTTTTTTACTAAAACCAGCAGCTGAAATGAATCTAAAGATTTTAGATCAATTTTTGCTTCAGCACCAGGTCCTAAAACGTGAACTTGTGCAGGAGGATGATCATTTGTCCTGATTGCAAATTTCAAGTTACTGGTTCTAAAAAAAACAGGTATATATGTATATGATACATATATAAAACAAAAAAGTCAAATATTGAGGTTTACGAGTTTCACCATAACAATCAATAATATGTTCAGGATTTCTGGATATCAGGATTATATATTCGTTTCCAAAGTAATTTTTGGGGTGCAAAATTAAAAAGTAGTCCAATTTCAGTATTTGTTGATTTCAAGTAATTTTTAACTTGTCGGATATGGCAGTCTATTGGAGTTGCAGTAGTTTTTAACTCAACCACAATGTGGTCATATATAAAAAGGTCAATGTAGTGAGTGCCGATATTATATTTTTTATAGTATATCTTGACCTTTTTTTCTGCAGTAAATGGAATATTTCGTTCAGAAAGCTCTATTTTCATGGCATTTTTATATAAAATTTCTAAAAAACCATATCCCATACTTTGATACACTGCAAGCGCGCAACTAATAACTGCATAAGTGTCAGCGTCATTGATTTCAGACATTTTAATCTCCTTTTGTTTTTAAAAGAAGATCATCAAAGCGAAGCGAGTCAAGCCCGAAGGGAGCGCAGCGAACGGAGCGGCTTTACACGCTGAACGCAGATGATATAATACTTAAAATAAAAGAAAACATCCGGAAATCTTGCCATCCTGTTCATATTTTTCTTAAATTCTGTTTTTGCAATTCCCAATGCCTTTTTGATTTAATCCAGTTATTTGATTAGGTTTTACACAATCGTAACAAAAAAATGGTGAAACTCGTATTGAGGTTGTCATATTTTTATGTAAACTGGTTTTCAAGTACATCTTTTTCCCTTCCCTGCTCTCTGTGCTCCTCTGCGGTGCTCCGTGTCCCTTTTTTTTATAGCGCCGTTCGAACGCATCAGGGACGGCGGCCGGGGTCGACCTCCGGCCCTGCAAGTGCCTGACTAAATGTACGATGGTGGGGGGTTAGAGGAAAGCTTTATAGGAACAATCAAAGACTTTTGCCAATTTAATGGCCATTCCTTTCCCGATTGGCCGTCTTCCTGTTTCCATATTATAAATATTTTGTTCAAGAACCCCATTAAGCTTTGCTCCAAGCTCTTTTCTGGTTAATCCGTCTCTTTTTCTGTACAATTTCAGTGTTTTTTCAGGAGTAAGAGAGGCATTAATCTCTTTTAATTTTTCATCAGAGCGGATAAAATCATCAACATCCCTGTAATCATCATTATCTTCTTTTTCTATTATTTTTATGTGATTACGTTTTAAAAAGGAAGTTATCTTTTTTTTGTATTTCAATGGGATGTGTTCAATTTTATAATCTTTTTTTTTTGTTTTTTCTATAATTATTGTCATAAGATACCTCCTTATTTTTTATATATTTTATTCGCATCTTCATGAGAGCCGGCAAAATAAATGTTTAATATTAATTCCTTTTTATTTCTTTGCTCCCAGCATACAACCCATTTATTGGCTTTTATATGACAGTGGAATTTATTTTTCCCCAGTTTTCCATAATGTGGCCAATTTGTACGAAAAGGTCCTTTGTTTTGTAGCTCATTTTTAAGAAGAATAAAATTTGCAATTACATTTCCAGGCATTTTTTTTATATTTTTTTCAGATCGTTTGTTAATCGTTACTTTATATGCCACATGTTAATTATAATGCAAATTGCATTATAATGCAATAGAATCTTAAAATATGTTGAAATTTTCTAATAAGTATTAATTTTTATTTCTGATCGTATTTTTTACCGAATTGCGGTCATAGTTTTTTACAGAAAATTTTACGAAAATTTGCATTTTGGGATTTTGAATTTTAAAATGCTGGTACAGCATTTTAGTTATGCGTGACATTGGGGAATTTCCAACACTAATTTTCCTCTACTCAAAAAGCATAACAGCCGCTATGTAAAAACATAAGTAGCCGCTGCGCTTTTTCTTGCCGGTATGTGGCAGAAAGAATTATTTATTTGCGGGCAGTGAAAATGGCGCCATACGCGCGGCAATCATTTACTCGCTGATTTTAACCTGCCGCATTCATAATATTGATCCTTATCATTATTTTATCAAGGTTTTTAAACTGATAGCAGAAAATCCGGAGACTGAACTGGATATGATGCTGCCTGATGTTATAAATTTATAACGGGTTTGGCCGAAGGGTTACGGTTTGCTGTGTGCTATAACACCGTCAATAATAACCATCTCAACATCAAAATCCCGGTTCATTATTATTATATCAGCATCTTTTCCTGTCGCCAGTATTCCTTTTTTATGTTCGAGTTTTAATACACGCGCAGGATTAAGGCTTGCCATACGTATAGCTTCATGTGCTGGTATGCCCGCGTATTTCACCAGATTTTTAACTGCTTTATCAAGGGTCAGCACACTTCCTGCCAGCGTGTTGTCTGTGAGGGTTGCTTTGCCCTGTTTCACTTTTATTTTTTTCCCTGCCATATTATATGTGCCGTCTCTGCTGCCGGCAGCATTAATCGCGTCCGTAATAAGGATTATCCCGCTTGGGCCTTTCATTTTATAAAGGAGTTCTATAACAGCAGGGTGTACATGTATACAGTCTGCTATGAGGTGAACCTTGAGCTCCCTTTTCAAAAGAGCAGCAGTTATAATCCCCGGTTCCCTGTGGTGCATTGGGAGCATGGCATTGAATATATGGGTAATCTGGGACAGGCCGTTGTCTATTGCTACTTCTATATTTTCATATCTGGCCAGGGAATGCGCGATGCCGAGAACAACACCGCTCTGCATGGCTGTCTGCATCACATCGTGAGCTCCGGGCAGCTCAGGCGCTATAGTCATTAATTTTATGAAATCTTTACCCGCTTCAGAGAGGGTAAGCCAGTTATCAATATTTGCATCCCAGATATATTTTTCGTTTAATGCGCCTTTCATTTTTTTATTTATAAAAGGGCCTTCGAGATGCATGCCGTGCAGTACGGAATGTTTTCTTTTTTTTCTGCAGTAGGCTGCTGTCTGCCTGATGGTTTTAAGAAATTTTTGTTTTTCATCTACATACAGGGTGGCAAGCATATGGGTGGTGCCGTGGGAAATAAAGAAATCTGTAATTGAATCAAAATCCTTTTGGCTTCCGTTATTAAAAAAACAGCCTCCGCCGCCGTGCACATGCAGATCAATAAAACCGGGTGCTGCAATTTTATCTTTGCAGTCTATAACTTCGGCTCCGGGCGGGAGAAAAACATTGTCAAATTTACCCATCTGGGTTATTTTTTTATTTTCTATAATAATGCATTCTTTTTCCGCCATTCTGAAAGGTGTGGCAGCGGATACGTTTATAAGTGCTATAGGTTTTGTGTAATTTTTATGGTCAAGTTTTCCAAGCCTGCCTTCTATGGAAAAAGATTCCCGTTTTACATAGTTTCTAATTATTTTTTTTGTCCTTCCTCTGGGAAGGTTTCTTTTTCTTATATGGAAATCATGAATTTTTTTAAACCTGGCCAGGTCTTTTGTGTATGTTTCAATCTCTGTTTGTATTTTTTGATTTAATCCCGGCGTATCTTCCGGCCGGCCTTTTTTTTCTTTTTTTATAAAGTATTTATATTTTTTTTCATCAGGTACAATAACAGCGTGAATACTTTCTGATCTGTCAGGTCTCTGTTTGCCTATAATGCATGCTTCTTTTATAAAAGGACTTTTAATTATTCGTTTTTCAAGTTCTTCAGGATAGACATTAACTCCTGCGCTTGTTACAATCAGGTTTTTTATTCTTCCTGTTATATAGAGGAATCCATCCCTGTCCATATAGCCTGTGTCCCCTGAATAAAGCCAGTCTTTTTTTATAATTTTATTTGTGCCGTTTATATTATTTTTATAACCTTTCATAAGGTTGGGGCCTTTTATGCAGACCTCTCCATTTTTATCTTTGTCCCGGGAGATGATTTTCACTGTAACACCGGGCAAAGCTTTTCCCACCGAGCCTGTTTTTTTGTAACCCGGGGGCGTGATCGTAGAAATGCCGGTAGTTTCTGTGAGTCCGTAGCCCTGAAGAAATTCAATACCCAGTTCCATGTATCCTTTAATAACCTCTTCATCAATAGGAGCGCCGCCGCTTACGTAAAACTTTGTTTTTCCGCCTAAAAGCCGGACTGCTTTTTTTATAAGCGTTTTATTGTTTTTATCTATAAGTTCGTTGATTCTCAAGCCTCTTCTGCCTGAAGCCTTGTAAACAACATTTTCAAGGAGTATTTTAAAGAGCATGGGAACAGAAAGCATTATAGTAGGCTTTGCCAGCTGCATGTTTTTAAATATAACAGTATATTTAAGACTTTTGGAATAGGTTACTTTTGCGCCTGCCATCAGCGGCATAACCAGGCCGCAGCACAGTTCAAAGGTATGACTCAGGCTTATTACAGAAAGAAAATTGTCATCATTTTTTACAGGCAGTACCTGGAGCAGATGCGTTAAATCAAAAATAATATTGCTATGCGTAAGCATCACACCTTTGGGCTGGCTGGTTGTGCCGGAAGTATATATAATAACAGCAGTGTCGTTTTCTTTGGCCCGGGGCAGTTTGGGGACGGGATGTGAATTTTTCAGTATATTTTTAAGACAGGAAATATTATTTATTCGGCCGGTTTTTGTGTGCAGTGTTGCTGTTTTGTTTTTTTTCTCCGCTCCGCGCTGCAGTGTTTGCACTTCCGGGCTTTGATCAAGCAGTATTATCTGATTAAGATTATGCTTTTTAATTTTTTTATACAGCTTCCCGGTTGTAAAGATGCACTGTATACCTGTGTCTTGCAGTATATGCCGGATTTCCGCTTCGCCTGAGTTAATATCAACAGGTATAACTGTGCTGTTATTCAGTATAATTCCCCAGAAAGCCGCTGCCCATTCAGGTATGTTAGGAGCGAATATGCCTACAGGTTCCTGCGGTTTTATTTTTTTGTTTTTAAGAAATGCGGCAATCCTGACCGAGATGTTTGCAATATCATCATAAGTAAATTTTTTATATTTGTTGTTTTTATCAAGTATCTGGTATGCTGTCCTGGTTTTATGGGCAGCGCATTTCTGCGTAAATAATCGGGAAAGTATTTTAGTGTTTTGCATGAGCTACAGTGGCAGGTGTGTTTCCTTATAATGCTCTCCGGCATTTGCTTAATGTATTTTATTATACTGTGTAATATATGATTTTTCAATTACCCTTGTTTGACCTTATATTACCGTAATTATATAATAAGCTGTAAATTATAAATTATGGTCTCTCGGTTTATTAATAAACATTAAAAGCAGATGGTATTGCAGCACCCGGACAGAAGGTATAATTCCTACAGCAGTTATTTAAAAAGCAGGTTTAACTGCCGGGTAAGCAAGATTCCGGTAAATGCCGGCTTTACCTGTCCTAACCGGGACGGCACTAAAGGCTGGGGCGGATGCACTTACTGTAATAATACTGTATTTGCCGGCGGAGATCCCCGCCTGTCTCCTGCTGTCCAGGTACGAAAAGGAATTGACCGGGCTTTACAGTATAATCCGGATAAAAAATTTATTATTTATTTTCAGCCTTATACCAATACTTATGCTCCGGCAGCAAAATTAAAAGAGATATATGATGCTGTGCTGGCAGTATGCCCGGAAAAAACAGCAGGGCTGGCAGTGGGTACCAGGGCAGATTGTCTGGATCATGATAGAGTGCAGTTATTGGCTGGATATACAGGTAAATATGACGTAACTGTTGAGCTGGGCATGGAGTCGATCTATGATAAAACCCTGCAGCGGATAAACCGCGGTCACAGTTTTGCAGATTTTTGCCGGAGTGTAAAGATGATAAACCGGCTGCGCGCTGACTTGCCCCATGATAAATTTAATATATGCGCCCATATTATACTGGGTTTTCCCTGGGAAAGTGAACAGATGCAGCTTGCTTATACGAAAGTGATCAATGAATATAAATTTACTTTTATCAAGCTGCATCATCTGCATGTAGTTAAAAATACAGCTTTGGCAAAGGAATATCAGAGAGATAAGTTTGAGCTTTATACTCTGGAAAACTATGCCCTCTTGCTAAGTAAATTTATTGCCCGCCTGCATCCTGATATAGTAATCCAGCGTTTATTCGCTACTGCTCCGCCTGCTTTTAACTTGGCGCCGCAGTGGCATCTTGATAAAAACCATGCGCAGCAGTATATTGAGAAAATTTTAGCGCAGCAGCATATAAGACAGGGCAGTCTTTACCGGTAAGGCTTGAGACCGCCCTCCTTGGAACAGCGCTTAATCAATCTTGGGATGATCAGCAAAACTGGCTTTATATTTTGCCATCTCATTATCATCCAGTTCATAATCATTAAGTTCGCCGTCGATATATTTATTATAACCCTGCAGGTCCATCAAACCATGTCCGCTGTAGTTCATAAGGATCACTTTTTCCTTACCCTCTTCTTTGGCTTTTAAAGCTTCGTCTATGGTGCAAGCTATAGCATGAGTGGTTTCCGGCGCGCAGATAAAGCCTTCGCTCTGGGCCCAGGTAAGACCCGCCTCATAACATTTTAGCTGATGGTAACTAAGGGGAGTAACCAGTTTGTCTTTGACTGCTCCGGAAACCAAAGGCGCCATGCCATGGTAGCGCAGGCCGCCGGCGTGGATAGGAGCCGGTACAAAGGTATGCCCCAGAGAATACATAGGCAGTAAGGGTGTCATTTTGGCTACATCACCATGATCATATACATAGGGAGCCTTGGTAAGCGTGGGACAGGCTGCCGGTTCTACGGCGTAAATGGCAATGTCCTCTCCATGAATTTTGTCGTTTATAAACGGAAAAGCCAGCCCGGCGAAATTACTGCCCCCGCCGGCGCAGCCGATAACCACGTCAGGTTTTTTAATACCGACAGAGGCCAGCTGTTTTTTGGCTTCCTGTCCGATAATAGTCTGATGCAGCATCACATGATTAAGTACACTGCCGAGTGAATAACGGGTGGATCCGCTCTGGTCATGCACTGCCTCTTCGATAGCTTCGCTGATCGCTATTCCGAGGCTTCCCGGTGTGTCCGGGCTTTCTTGCAGTATACGCCGGCCGGTCTCTGTCTCATTACTGGGACTGGGTACACAGTTGGCGCCCCAGGTTTTCATCATTATCTTACGGAAAGGTTTCTGGTCAAAGCTGACTCTAACCATATACACTTTGCATTGGAGACCTACCAGCTGGCAGGCAAAAGAGAGGGCGCTGCCCCACTGGCCGGCCCCGGTTTCAGTAGTAAGGTTTTTAATGCCGAATTGTTTATTGTACCAGGCCTGGGCAACAGCAGTATTGGGTTTGTGACTGCCCGGGGGACTGACGCTCTCATCTTTATAGTAAATTTTAGCCGGTGTATCAAGGTGTTTTTCCAGATATTCAGCACGGCGCAGCGGAGACGGACGCCAGCGGTAGAGGATGTCAAGAATTTCTTCCGGTATATCGATCCAGCGTTGGGTGCTTACTTCCTGTTCGATCAGATTATCCGGGAATACGGGTTTTAAAGCATCAGGTGCTACCGGTTTACCGTCAGGACCCAGCGGCGGTTTGGGCGGTGTAGGCAGGTCAGGCGCCAGGTTATACCATTTTTTGGGAATATCTTCCTCATTTAAATAAATCTTTTTATTTGCCATTTTGTCTCCTTGATTCTTTTATCAAATTTATCATGTTTTCAATTTTTTTAAAAAGGCTGGACTATAAAACCGGAGGTTTTTTTAGATGCAGCTACAGTATATGATATAATTAAAGCGGCTTTGCTTGCTGCTGGTTGTTTTATTATGGATTAAAAACAGTTGTTGCACCAGGGAATTAACTTGTAAAAAAACCGTTTAAATGGGAAAATTTTATAATGGGAAATAAAAAAAAACAGCCGCCGGCAAGCGGCCATAACTTTATACGTGATATTATCCGTCAGGACCTGGAAAGCGGTAAATGTCAAAAAATTATTACCAGGTTTCCGCCGGAGCCTAACGGTTATCTGCATATAGGGCATGCCAAAGCTGTCTGTACTGATTTTGAGCTGGCCCGGGAGTTCGGCGGTGAATACCATCTCCGTTTTGATGATACCAACCCGCTTAAAGAAGAGGGCGAATATGTAGAAGCTATTAAAACCGACATTAAATGGCTTGGCTATGACTGGGGTAAACATCTTTACTTTGCTTCCGATTATTTTGACCGGATGTATGAATATGCTCTGCAGCTTATCAAGCAGGGACAGGCTTATGTTGATGATCTTAATGCGGAGCAGATCCGGGAATACCGCGGTACGCTGACCCAACCGGGCCGGGAAAGCCCATGCCGTAACCGCAGTGTTGATGAAAATTTAAAACTTTTTACCCGCATGCAGGAGGGAGCATTTGCAGACGGGGAAAAGGTTTTACGGGCCAAGATAGATATGGCGGCACCTAATATTAATATGCGCGACCCGGTTATGTACCGTATCAGTCACAATAAACACCACCGTACCGGTGATCAATGGTGTATCTATCCTATGTATGACTGGGCTCATGGTCTGGAAGACAGCATAGAAAAGATAACCCATTCTCTTTGTGATATTAGTTTCGAGGATCACCGCCCTTTATACGAGTGGTTTCTGGAACAGTTGGGTATATATAAACCGCAGCAGATCGAGTTTGCGCGGCTTAATATCTCCTATACAATTACCAGTAAAAGAAAGCTGGCTCGTCTTGTAGAGGACGGTCATGTCTCAGGCTGGGATGATCCGCGCATGCCTACTTTATCCGGATTGCGCCGCCGCGGCGTACCTGCGGCTGCTGTCCGGGAGTTTATGCGCCGGATCGGGGTAGCTAAAAACGAAGGTGTGGTGGAGGTTTCCATGCTGGAATACTGTGTCCGTGAGGTGCTTAACTATACTGCGCAGCGCCGGATGGGGGTGATTGATCCCCTGCTGCTTATCATTGATAATTATCCGGAAGACAAAGAGGAATACGTGGAAGCAGTTAATAATCCGGAAGATGAAACTGCCGGCAAAAGGAAGCTTCCTTTCAGCAAAGTACTTTATATAGAAAAAGCTGATTTCCGTATTGATCCTCCGCCTAAATTTTTCCGTCTGGCGCCCGGAAGGGAGATCCGTCTTAAATTTGCCTATTATGTCAAATGTGTTTCCTATGATACGGACAGCAGCGGCAATGTTACAGCTGTGCATTGTACTTATGACCCGGCCAGCCGCGGGGGCTGGACAGAGGACGGCCGTAAGGTAAAAGGTACTTCGCACTGGGTTTCGGCACGGCATGCGTTTACAGGAAAAATTTTAAATTATGACCGGCTTTTTAATAAGGAGGATCCGGCCAGAGCGGCCCCGGGTGAGGATTTTACTGCCAATCTTAATCCTGACTCTCTTTCGGAAAACAACAGCTGTAAGCTGGAACCCTCTTTAAAAGAAGCTGCACCGGAGCAGGTTTTTCAGTTTGAACGTCTGGGCTATTACTGTGCGGACAGTAAACTCTCCCGGCCGGGCGCGCCTGTTTTTAACCGGACCGTTACTTTGCGCGATACCTGGGCCAAGAAAAATAGATGCTGAAAGCTGTACTCTTTGATCTGGACAATACTTTATATTCCTATACCCATGCCAATAACAAAGGCCTTTATAAATCATTAAAAAAATTCTGCGCCTGTACCAATACCGCTTATAAAAAAGCAGCAGCAGCTCACGACCGTATCCGGCTGGAACTGAAAGAGGATCTTGATAACGCACCTGCTTGTCATAACCGTGTTCTTTTTTATAAACGTATGTTCGAAGAGGTTAAAAAAGTTGTTGATTATAAACAGGTATTAAAGGTTTACCGGACCTACTGGCGTTTTTTTTATAAAAATATTAAACCGGCTTGCGGCCTGCTTAAGGTGATGTCCCGGCTCAGGGAGCTTGGTCTTAAAACCGCCGTGGTTTCCAACTATGTCAGTTCACACCAGCTTAAAAAACTGAGCCTGTTAAAATTGGCCTCTTTCTTTGATGCAGTTGTTATCAGTGAGGAGGTAGGTCTGGAAAAACCCGCACCCGGCATCTTTGCGTATACACTGGATAAGCTTGCTTTGAAGCCGCAGGCAGCGGTAATGGTCGGTGATAATTACCGGGCAGATATCAAAGGTGCTGCTGCCTGCACCATTAAGACAGTACTTACTGCAGAATTCAGCGAACAGCCGCCGGAGAAGCAAAGTGCAGACTATCATATTAAACGGCTGGATGAACTGCCGGGTTTACTGCAAAGGGAAAATTTTTGTTAAAAAATACAGTTTTCTGTTTGCTTTTTTTTGCTTGTATTTTTTTATACGGACAGGATTCCTGTTCTGTGTCTATGGACGGCTTTACCCTGTCCCGGCCTGAAAAGGAGCTCTTAAAAGCCGCAGCCGGCAAAAGGACAGCATACTCTTTATGGCAGCATTATATGACTGTATGCCGCCTGACCAACAGCAAAAAGCACGCAGCACTCAGCCGTAAACATATGACTTTTGTTAAACGTATTAAGGCTTTGGTTCCGGACGGTAATGATTATGCTACAGCCCGTAGACTCTGCGAGCTTATGCATAGAGAACTCCTGGAGCAATATGACTTTAACGCTGTTTTCCCCGGTCCTCTGCTGCAAAAGGGGGTCTACAATTGTGTAAGCTCGGCTTTCCTTTACGCTGACCTTTTAAAGCGCTATGGTATTGCTTTTCAGTTTGCCTGTGTGCAGGACCATACTTTGATATATGTGCTTATTAACGGGAAAAAAATACAGACAGAAACCACTTCTGTGGCCGGTTTTGATGCCGGTAAATATGTTATAACCAACGAGGACGGTTCCTGGACAAAATCTACAGCCAAAGCTTACAGGGGCGCGGTATACAAAAATGAACAGGAGATGCTGGCGGTTATGTGTCATGACAAACGTATCCATGATCTTCTGGCCGCCGCCGGGGTCAGGGAAAACTATAAAGTAACCAGGGAAGGATGGCTGCTGGATAATAAAAACAGTATTTTACAGGAAAATCTTATTTCCTATGCTGTGCAGTATCTTAATACAGCTCAGCTTGCAGACAAAACCAGGCGTAAAATATTGCTGGAAAATTTATGTATTTTTTCCAACCGTAAACAGTATATACCGCAGTTTATCTCAGCCGGCAGTGATATTGTGTACGGTTATTATATAGACAATGATAAGAAAAAGATAAAAGAATTGCTGCAGGCTGTTGAACAGACTGCAGCTCCGGTAGCAGAACCTGTTATAGAGGGTATCTATGTTAACCTGAGCTCCCGGCTGCTTGGTCAGGCAGCATATGCGGATGTGGACAAGGTATGTGCTGAGGGTTTGGCCCGTTTCCCCGGCAATGATGCTTTAAGTAATAACCGTAAAAGCGCTTCTATTCTGCAGGCTGATACTTACAAAGATATGAACCGTATTTTGGCAAGATATAGAATGCTTTTTAAGGAAAATAAAGAAGACATGCAGGTTATTAACAGTTTTATTCTTAAGGTTGAGCCTTTTTTCAGGGCTGTTCTGAAAAAAGGGGATACAAAAAAAACGCTGATCTGGCTTAAGCAGGTTACTGCTGCGGGCGGTAGCTCCCTGCGCCGCAGATTGATCAACTACGTCTATGTAAACCTGGTATATGAACTTAATCAAAACCGTGAGTTTCAAAAAGCCTTAGGTACGGCTGTTGCGGTTTTTCAACTGGATTTTTTCCCCAAACTTGCCCAGAATTATCTGGCGGTTCTTTCCGGATTCAGTGAAAAACTCTATCTGGAACAGGGCTTCAGGAAGATGCTGCTTACGCTTAGTAATGAACTGCAAAAGCTGCCTCTGGAAAAATTTCCCGGTTATCAAAAGATACCGCAGCAGTTACAAAAAACGGTTACCGGCTTTTTGGTTAAAGAAGTTAAAGCCGGCAATTTTGAGAATGTTAGTGCTGCGCAAAAGGTTTTTACTTTTCAGGATGCGGAACACAGGCAGACCGCCCTGCTTGATACCATATATATAAATGCTGTTTATGAATTGATCAAAGAAAAAGCTTACAGCCGGGCTGTTTTAACCGCGGAACAGGTTTTAAGTAAAAAAAGCAGTAAAAAATTTATCAATAATTATGTATATGCTCTGAGGCAATACGCCGGCCGGCGTCTGCTGCAGAAAGACACCTCCGGTACAGCTGCGCTGCTGCGGGAAAAAATAAACAAATATCCTTTTGTAAGCGAATTAAAAACACTTTTATTTGAAGTGTACCGTGATACCCTGGTAGAGCTGATAATAAACGGGCAGCTTACTGAAGCTAACCGCATTATCAATTCCTTTGCCGGCTATTTTGATAATGCTTATATGCAAAAACAAAAAGCAGCCTTGTATACTGAGGCTTCCTACAGTCTTTTACAGAACAAGGCCTTTTTTCCGGCCTATAAAGCTGCTGCTTTTGGTTTGCAGCAGGTATTTAATGATAAACTTTTCCGTAATTTTAATGCGGCTCTATATAGATATGCCCGGCAGCAGCGTTTTCCGAAGGCAATTAGTCTGTATAAAGAGCAGTTTAAGCTTTATAAAGATAAGGCCGGCCTGCGGGAAAGTTTTACAGCTTTACTTTCCCCAATGCTTTTAACCAATCTGCAAAACCAAGCCTGGAACAAGACGGAAACTCATATTAAACTGCATCGTTCTCTGGCAGGCAAAGAGTTAAATAAAAAATTGTGCGCTAATGTTTTTACCCGGAGCAGCTATATCGCTCTTACTGCCGGTGATTTGCAGAAAGCTTTAAACATTTGTGAACTCGGCAGCCGTTATACTGAATCAGCTAAATTTAAAAATAATTATATAGTTGCTTTGCGCCGGTATATAAAACAACAGGTGACAGCAGGTAATACTGCTCCGGCGCAAAAACGGTTAACCACAGCCGGGAAGCTGCTGCCGGAAAATAAAGCTGTTGCCGGTCTGCAGCAGCTGCTGCAGGGTAAATCTCAGTAAATCTTTGCCCCCTTGTTGTAATAGGCTTCTTTAATAACATTGCCGTTTATGTCAAACTCGTAAAAATAACCATGTTTTAATCCCTTGTGATAATTGCCTTTTTCCTGAATTTCACCGGTGGGATAATAGCTGAACTGTAAACCGTTTTTCTTTCCGTTTTGATAATGATATGTTTTTTTTATATAGGTATGGCTGTAGTAATATTTTACCGCTCCGTGCAGTTTGTTATGACGGTAGCTATAGGTCATCAAAGGTCTCCGGTTACAGCCGTAAGTAATGCCCGGCCCCTGTTTTTGGTTGTTCAGACAGTTGATTTTTTCAATTAGATGGTATTCCGGAAAATATTTGTAACGTCTGATCTCACTGTTGATTTTATAATTACTGATGGTAAAGGCCAGATAACCGTTCATACCTGTATATAAATTGGTTATCTCCGCGTGTGCTATTTTTTTTTTAAAATGATCATAAAAGGTTAAGGGTTGTTTTATAAGACTGCCATGATCTTTATAATTAAGAATAAAGGTGGTAAGTTTCCGGCCGTTATCATGGTAGAGCCGCGCTTCAGGATAGGGCCAGTTGCCTTTAAGGATAAAGGAAAGACGGCCGTTATGATGATAACCTTTATTTATAGTATAATCCTTATACCAGTTATTGTTATATTTTAATTTACCGTCCGGGTAATAAAATTTATGTATTTCATTGGTGGCTTTGTTGGAAAAAACATAAACAGAATAGATACTGCCGTTTTCATAATAATTGGTAGTGCTCTCATAATAACGGCGTTTAAAAGCAGTAAGACGCTGAATTCTGCCGGAACGGTAATAATTGGTTTTTATATAATGGGGGATATTACTCTGATAAGTACATACGCTTTTTAGTTCTCCGCCGGGATAATAAAAAAGTTCTTTTCCATGCTTGAGGTCATTGCTGTAACAGGTCTCAGAGCGGATAGTGCCGCTGATATAAAAAGTCTGGGCTTTGCCGGTCTGGCGGCCGTAATAGTAAAGTTTGTGCTGCCACAGATTACAGTTGGTATAGTAGCGGGTGTACTGGCCGTGTAAACGGCCGTTTGTATAATAGCTGCGGCTTAGCACAGTGCCGTTATTATAATAAATGATTTTAAAACCGGTCAGAACACCGTTCCGGTATTTTACTTTATAGCGGAGACTGCCGTCAGGGTAAAATACACTGTAGGTACCGTTAAGGCGGTCATTAAGGTAGTGGCACTCCTTCAGTACAGCGCCGTCAGGAAAATATGACACGGCCGGACCGTTTTTCAGTCCATTTTGCAGTTTTATTTTATGTTTCAATGCTCCTGATTTGTAATACCATTTTTGCCGGTAAATATTACCTTCTTTTACTTTTTTCATTAAAAGCCGGCCGTCCTCATAAAAAAGTATATTTTCCGCAGCGGCATTAAGTATAAAAACCAGACAGAAAAGCAGGATTTTATTGTGTTTCATCTATATATAATAATTATCGTATACACTAGTTGGTAATTCAAACAGGAATTACAATTTACATCCTGTTGTTAATATTAATTTTTTTGCCTGAATAAGTCATAGTATAATTAACCTTATAAATGGATACTGTTAAAAAAAAAATCGTAGTTTTTTTCCCTAATAAAATATTTTTCGGGGCGCAGATAACTCTGATCCCCTTTTTTTTTTATTTAAAAAACAACATTATCAATAGCTGCGTTTATGTTATTACTCCGGTTAGAATACATCCTTTTTTTACAAAGCAGAAACTGATCGATGGTTGTTTTAACTACCAGGGGCATCCCTGGCGTTTTTTCCGGAAAAAACTGCGCCAGCTGGATCCGGATATTATATTTAATCTGCGTCCTTCTACTCTGCCTGTAAATCTGGCTGCCCGGCTGCAGTGCCGGCAGGTTTACAGTTTTTTCAGATGGCCTGCGGTTTTACTGGGCATAAAAACCGTACCGGAAACCATACAGTACCGCAGTAACCAGTATTTAAAACTGTTAGAGCGGGCAGGCTTGTCCCGCCCGGCAACAGCTTTGCAGAATTTTTTTCATAAAATAGCAGCGGAAGCCGAGGTCACTATACCGGATAAAGACTATATCATATTTATGCCGGGCGGAGGAGCAGGCAGCTTTAAAAAATGGCAGCCGCAGAAATTTCTGCAGTTACAACAGAAAATTTTATCCTTCAATAAAAATTTAACATTTGTTGTTATACTGGGTGATGCTGAAAAAAAAATGCGGAGTATATTTAAAGAGGCTGTCTGTTATATAAATCCGGCCGTTAGCTCTATTTTTAAACTCTGTTCCGGCGCGCGCCTGGTTATTGCCAATGATTGCGGCCCCAGCCATGTTGCGCATTTGCTAGATGTTAAGCGCATCATTTTATTCAGCAACTATGAACGTGATTTTAATGAACAGATGGCTAACTGGTATTTACCTGCTGCCGGATGCCGTATCATTGTCTCCCCTTATCAAAAGGAACGCGGCCGGCAGCTGCAGCAGATAGCACCGGAAAGAGTCTGGCAGACGGCCCGGGAATTTTTAAATTAAAATGACAAGATATGTATTTATGGTAAAATTACGGGCAATAAAAATATTATACAGTTAAACACAGTTAGTGGCAGGTGTCTAAGGAAACTAGAATGTATAAAGAAAAAAATTTTTATTTTAAAATTTCGCGTAAATTATTACTTAATATGATAATCTGTATTATATTGGGAATAACACCAGGCAGTGCTGAGCGCAAGTTTGCGGAAAATTTTTTAACAGTAACCAACCGTCCCGGCCCGCTCTGGTACAGCAGCAGACAACTGTTGCCGGAGGATAATATAATATACGGTCCGCTGCTTATTGATTACAGTATGGCTGTTTCCTTTGATGAAGCCCTGGAACTGGTTTACAATTACGGTATCAACCATGTAAACTCATCTTCTTTTTTTGCAGTTCCGGACCGGGATATGTTTTCACTGCAGGGCGGCTCGTACCGCTGGAACCGGTTTTATGATGAGGGCTTTTTTGTAAACGATACTTTTTGGCCGGGATCTTCAGTACATGGCTTTAACGCTTTGGACAGAATTTACAGGCTGGACTCGCTGAAACACCGTATCTACGCTTCGAGCCTTTTTCCCACTAACCAGAAAGCGGAATTAGACATTGTCAGCGCCAATGTTGGTCTGGACAGCCTTAAACCCGGCCGCTCCATTCAGATGGCCGTATACCCCAAGGAAAAACACAGCTCCATACGCAATCCGGAAATCGGCCGGGCACGGAAAAGAACCCGTTACTTACTCGCTTTGGCAGACAGGATGTTTATCCCCGGTACAGCGGGCAAACTTCTGGTAGAGGCTGCTTTAAAAAACGGCCGGCGTTCCTTTCTTTGTTTTGATCACAGCGGATTGATTACCAATACTTTTATGGAAAATTTTACCCGCATTAATTTAAAGGGTGATTATCTGAGTGATAATAAACCCGGTTACAGCTGTCATTACCGTTACAGTCATTTAAGCAGGGATCAACTTTATGCGGAACATTATTACAATGCTGCGGAAACTGCTGACCTTACCCATGATGCTTTAAGTTTTTTTATTGTACGCAAGGATGATAAGCTGAGCGGTAATGCAGGCCTGACAGCAGTCAGGAAAGTTATCCGGCATAACCGTAAAAACTATTCCCGTAATATTGTTGACCAGGACGGAGAGGGCAGGGAGCCATGGTACCCGGAGGCTGATGTAATGGAGATACAGGCAAACGGAAAAGCCAGTTATGATCCGGGAGGAGTAGTAGGTGATGCAATGCAGATCTGTTTGGTTTTAAACAACAGTCTTGCAGGTGTGCGTCCGGCCCGCCAGAGTGCTTTTCATCCGGTCTATTTTAAAACAGCAGATACCAACATTTCGCTGTATATTAATGATCTTGTTTTCAGGCGCATGCAGTTTTTTATTACTGACGGCATGCTCTCTTGTACTATCAAAAAAAAAATCGGGGAACGAAGTCTGCATCTAAAGCTTGATACAGGTGCCGGCTATAAAGGACTGGTGATCAGCGGAGAGAGTGATAAAAATATATTTTTCCCCTGGATAGATTTTTCCCTGGATACAGTTCTTTACCAAAACAATCATATAGATTTTTCTGTTAAACTGGGCGAATACGCATTGCCGCTTACCGGTGATACTGCGCTGTTCCTGTCTGCGGATTACATGTCAGGTACTGCTTATTACTGGGATGATGCGGATAATGATCTTGTACTGGATAACGGGGAGAAAACAGGTGCTGTTTATAAAACCAGCGGCGGCAAATGGCATGACCTCTCCCGCCGGTTAACTACTCCCTACTGTTTTTATCTTAATATTCCGGCCCGTTTCCGTATAAATAATTTAATAACCATTAGCTCCCGTTTAAGCTGGAAATCTTTCCGGCGCTTGCTGCAGGTTGTTGTGGATGAAAATGATTATACAGCCCGGGACAGCAGTGATGCTGATGCCGGCATGATAACCGGCACTAACGGCATGGATACGGTTTATACTTATAACGGCGGTGAGACGCACTATAAAGTAAAAAATACACCCCTGTATCCCTATAATGATAATTTTTTTACCGGCAATCCCTTTTATGCCGGCGCTGCTTTTACTATCTCAGCGCACACCTCAAGATTTTTCACCTCTGCTACTTTCCATGCTTATATGTGTGTAGGAACCGCAGGGCTGGGTAACGGTTTTTTGTTAAATAATTACGGTAACCTAAGCGAACTGCGGGCCGATCCCAATGCCGGGTATAAAGCGCTGGCCCGTATGGTAAATGACAGAGGGTATTTGATCAAGTTGGCCGCAGGATTCCGGCCGGTTAAAAATTTTTTAATAGCGCTTGGCCTGCGTTATAAAGACGGGGAACCATTTTCTTTTTATAATGCTTATATATATGATGAGAGCAGCGGCCGGCGCCAGGCGGCAATCGTAAGGCGTAATGTAATGGGTGATAATATTTATAACGGTGATTTCGGCACCAGGGAGGATGCTCTTTGGAATTTTGATCTTAAGTTGAGTTATACTCTTATCAGTTCCGGTCCGGAATTCAGATTTACTATTAAAGCGCATAACCTTATTGATATAGGAAGTGAACTGGCGGAAAAAGTTTTCAGCGGCAGACGTACATCACTGGAGACTGTAAATCCTGCCGGAATGCAGTTATCTGTTTCCTGTTTTTTCTAAAAGTTCCGGTTTTAATGTTAAAATATAATACAGTGAAAAATAATTTAAACCGCTTGTGTGTTTTAATAAGCATATTACTTTTTTTTTCTAATCTGCAAGCTGCCAAGCTTACATGTAATTATATAGATTATAACCGCGGGCTTTCTCTGCCTACTCATGCTGATATTCATATCAAAGCACCGGGCAGGTTTGATCTTATGTTCAAGCATGTTTATCTCGAAGACCGGTCCTTTTTTCCGGACAACAGTCTGTTTCCGGCAGCTTTTTTTAAAAATTTATTGCAATTTAAACTGGTAGATGCTGTAAAAGGAGCAACAGAACCCTATTACGGTATACGGTTTATTCATTTCTGGAAGACATATCCCCATCTCGGTATCGGCCTTGATTTTATTCATTTCAAGGTTTTTGTACCCTCCCGGAAGCAGATAGTGCATATACAGGGGAAAGATTTGCAGACCGGGGCTGCTATTGACGAATGGGATGATATTCATAAATATCTGGCTTCCTTTAATGTTTCGCATGGAGTAAACCATGTAAGTCTGATGGTTGTTTACCGGCAAATGTATCTGCCCTCCCCGGAAGTACCTGCCGGTTTGCTGCAGCCTTATATTGGTTTTAGTTTCGGCCCCTGTATTCCCCATCCGGAGTTAAGGCTTGCCGGGGACACCTCTAAAAATCCCGATAAATATCAATTCGGGTTCCCAAATCTGGGCGGCGGACTTACTTCCGGTATCCGGGTTCAGCCCTGGCCGCATTTTGGTTTTTATTGTGATTATAAATTTACCTTTACTATGCTCTGGGGGCTCTATTTTGATAACGGCCGTAAAGGAGAAATTGACCTGGCTTTTGTTGATAATCACTTTACCTGGGGTGTATCGTGGGCTTTTTAAAAAAATGTTTGGCTTTGTTTAAAGTAAACCGTCTGCTCATAGCGCGCCTTCTGTATGCAGGTTTGCTTCTGCCGGTTTTAGTCAGGCCCGGGTCAGCTGCGGCAAACCTTACCAATTTTACTTTTGAATTTAAGGGCAAGGCTGCTTTTTACTACCGCGCCAGCGATCTTGTAGAGCAGACCGGAAACGAGGACACCTTTGGCGCTGCTTTTACACCTGCTTTTCAGCTTAACTGGCAAAAGCCGGGTTTTGGTTTAACTTTTAACGCTCACTTTACTTTACTGGAGCAATTATCAGCTCAGGCACGTATCTATGAGCAGATGAATCCGCCGGCTGTATTATGGGAAAACCTGGCGCTTAATATTGCCCTGGGAAAATACTTTGCTCTAAACTGCGGCCTGGCAGCACCCCTTACCCGTCATTATCCCCTTAGGCCGTCTGTTTATCCGGTTATGTACGGCAGCGGTATTTTGCCTACCAATTATTTCCATACCAACACCAACAGTCCTCCTGCTGATAGCAATTCCATAGCAGTTAATGCTTACGGCACCTACCAGGCTTTTTATAAAGGTTTCCGTGACACTCCTCTGCCTTACAGCGGCCTGATTGATGAATATGATACCGGACTGGGTATTACTTTAAAATTTTTTCCTCTTTTATTACGGCTGGCTTTGGTAAACGGGGAACAGGGACTGGATGCTAACTCAGCCAAAACAGTTGCCCTGGATATCGGTATTACCAACCGGCATATTCAAAGCGGACTGGCCCTGCAGATCGGTAATGAGGGTTCAGTACCGGTTAAGGTAACCAAACATATCTATAAAAGCTATTTCTTTTTCCGCAAAAAAAAGTTTTTACTGGGGTTGGAAGGGTTTTTATTTTTATACGGTCTGCGCCGGCCGGGCGCCTCCTATGCTAAATATGAATACTATCTTGAGCGTTATGGTTACCGGGATGGTTTCTGGTCTCTGTTTATGCTGGCTCATCCGGATAATTTTAAAGAAGATGGCTTTATTTTTGATAACACTTACGGCGGTTTGAGCGCTTATTTACTGCTGGCTGTAAACAAAATATGGAAAGAGCGTTTTTCATTTGTAGCGCATTACAGTTTTTTCGATCCTCATATTAAAAATAATAAAGAAAGCAGTTTTAAAACCAAACACCGTTTTTATGCCGGTATCTCTTTTCATTTTTTCCCCTGGCTTAAGCTGTTAATTTCCGATACCTATACTTATGATCCGGTGTTTTTAAATTACCACCAGTATTACGAAAGAGAATCCCGCTCCCATCATTACCAGCTTGATAATGATCTTTATGCCGGTTTACTTTTTATTTTTAGTTTATGAAACCAGCAGTTTTTGCAGCTGTTCAATAACTGCTGCGGTGTTGATATTATGCAGGTCGGCAAAAGTAAGCGTACGGTTGGCATCGGAAACATAAGTGTTTCTGACAGCACTGTTTCTGGCTTTTTGCCAGTAGACGGTCAGGGATTTTTTATTTAAGGCAAACATAATATTAGCCGGACCCGTATCCGGCCCAAAGGAAAGGTTACAGCAGGAACAGAAAGCTGTTAATTCGTTAAAAGTAAGCCGGGGCATTATCTTAACCGCCGGTGCTTTCTTTTTTATCCGGCGGCAGATAGTCAGTTCTTTTTCATTCCCCCAAATCAGATAAAAAGCGGCTTTGATATTATTTATAATCTCTGCATAAACCCGGGGGCCTATCTCTCTTTCCCTGGTTGAGACTCCGGGTATAAGCATAATATGTTTCGCAGCATAGGGAGTAAGCAGGCTTTGGGCTTTCTCCAGTTGCCGGGGCGTAAAAAAAAGACAGGGTTTGCGGTTTTTTATCTGATCCAAAGAAAAAGGAAAGTCAAGGCTCATGCATGCCAGTTTCAAGTTGCGGATAATAATATTTTCCCGGTAATCAATTTTGTAACAGCGGTTATAAAAAAAGGAAGCAACTCCTTCCCGGGCACTGGTAAAGGAAAACCCGTGCCGGTTTGAACCTGTTTTCCAGCTTACCAGCGCGCTCCTGATCAGACCCTGCATATCGATGACAATATCAAAACTGTTTTTTTTGATTTCCTGCAGCTGTCCAAGCAGAGGCAGTAGACCGGCTTTAAAGTCAAGGGAATGGATCTTGCGGATGCAGGGATTATACTGCACCACTTCCCGGAACCTCTTGTCTATGATCCAGTGTATCTCTGCTCCGGTAATTGCTTTCTCTATCCATTGACAGCAGATAAGAGCATGGATAATATCTCCGAGAGAGGATAGTTTAACTATAGCAATTTTCACTGGTGTAATTTTAACATAAAAATGAGCGGTTATCCTGTTTTCCTGCATGCGTTTGTATCTGTTTTTCTTTGTTTACCCAAAGATAACCGGGAAAGCACTACCATGCTTGTATATTTCTGTTGAATCTGAAAGCTCCGGCCGGAGCCCGGCCGGTTTTGGCTTCAAACAAATTGTGTAACCCGGCACTTGAGATGGAAGTTGACCTGCGGTAATATGCAGACACCAGTCTACCGTGGCTAAAGATCACAGCGTCCGGAGCATGGAGACAGCCGCTTTTTCGGGGACGCTGGCGTTTGCCTTCCTGGCAAACGCTGCACTCCGTTTTCGCCTAAAAAGTCATCCTGACTTTTTTTCGGCTCAAAAGGCCCCTTCAAAAACGGCAATCTCCCTGCTTTGTGCTCAACTGTTTCCCAGCCTGAACCTCCATGCAAAGAAGAATTTCCAAAGCGGATACCGGAGCCCGGCCGGCTTTGGCTTCAAACATATTATGTAAACCGGCACTTGAGATGGAAGTTGACCTGC
>CAZFAK010000019.1:0-21717 GCA_964517045.1 uncultured Spirochaetia bacterium
AGCGGCTTTGAGCATGGGGCCAGCGATATTCGCTTTTTTTCGGAAAAGGGCATTGTGCATAAGTTTGAGTTCGGTGACGGCAAAACCCGTTATGAACTTACGGAAACAAACCAGGGTAAGGATCACCACCATCATCTTATTTGTACACGCTGTAATAAAATTATTGATTATACGCATTTTATTCCCAAAGAGGAAGCTCTAATTAAAAAAACGGAAAAAGCTTTAACTGATGAACATAATTTTGAAATTACCGGCCATATGCTTAATTTTTACGGTGTGTGCGGCCGCTGCCGGTAAACACTGATTTAATAAAATAAAAAAGGAGGATATTATGCCAGGAGGAGACAGAACAGGTCCAGCAGGTATGGGACCGATGACAGGCAGAGCAGCCGGTTATTGTGCCGGTTATACAGCTCCGGGTTATGTAAATCCGGTCCCGGGAGCAGGCTATGGATACGGTCGTGGACGCGGCTGGGGACGTGGCCGCGGTTTTGGATTTCGCGGCGGTGTTGGAACAGTACCGGCCGGTGGAGCATATCCCTATACGCCGGCATATAATTATCCTGCTGCTCCTGCTATGCAGCCGGAACAGGAAGCTTCAGTGCTTCGGGACCAGGCCAAAGCACTGGAAAATAACCTTAAACAGATCAACAAAAGATTGCAGGACCTGGAAGACAACCAGACCGGTAATGATAATTAGCAGATTATTTGCGGTTTGCAGGAGTAAAAGGTTTATCATAACTTTATAGCTATGGTCTTACTGTGTTTGCAGTTTGGCCGTAGCTATATTTTATATATTTAACAGGAGATTGATATGCCGCGTGGTGATGGTACAGGTCCCAGAGGCGAGGGACCGGGCACCGGCCGGGGAATGGGCGGTCAAGCTTATAATAATAATAATCAGTCCGGCAATACTAACAGCAGCGGCCGTGGCAGCGGTGGATTTTGTGTTTGCCGGAACTGTGGTAAACGTATACCGCATAAGCAGGGAACTCCCTGTACTATGGAACTATGCCCTACCTGCGGTAAACCGCTGCAACGGGAGTAGATTTTTTATCAGGCTTTATCAGGCACTTACTTTTCAGGATATTTTTATTAAATAATTATGGATGCCTTCAGATGCTAATTTGGCATCAGCTACAGCACTGACTGCATCCAGATTAGTATTTACAATATCTCCTCCGGCAAAAACTTTGGCAAGGGACGTCCGGCCGTTTTCATCAACTTTTATTTTTTTTCTTTGGGTAAATTCCAATTTTTTAAACATATCGTCCGGAATATAGGAAAAATCAGGGGCCTGACCTATAGCTTCAATGATCATTTCCCCTTCCAGCATCATTTGTTTGTCATCTTCAAAAATCGGAGAAAACATGCCGTTTTTGTTAAATACAGTTTTAACTTTTTTACATAAAAGACCATTGATTTTTCCATTTTTATCCAGGACAACTTCCTCGGGCCCCCATCCCGGATTAAACTGTACGTTTTCTTCTTTGGCTTCTTTTATCTCTTCCTTACTGGCAGGCATTTCATCCCAGTCTTCAAGCGATACTGTTTTAGTAATTGTCTCCGTATCAGCATACTGCATGTTCTGCAGTCTTAAAACCTCCCGCGCCACATCCAAAGCTACATTGCCTCCGCCTATAATGATAACCTGCCGGCTTACTTTTCTATATGTTCCAATCTTGTTATCTTTTAAAAAATCAAGGGCTAAAATACATTTTTCTGCGTTTTTAACCCTGGTAGAACGGCTTAAAGTAGTCCCTGTACTTATAAAAACGGCATCATAATCCTGTAAAAGCTTTGAAAACATAATATCCCTGCCAATGGTTCTGTTAAATTTAAACTTTACTCCCAAAGAGGCAATATGATCCACATCTTTGTCAATGCTTTCCAGCGGCAGCCTGTAGCCGGGAGGCCCGATGCGCAGCATTCCGCCCCCTGCAGGCAGGGAATCAAACACAGTTACTTGATGACCTTTCAGGGCAAGGAAGTAGGATGCCGAGAGGCCTGCCGGACCTGCTCCAATAATTGCTATTTTTTTATCAGTGGGCCTTCCTGGACTGAGTTCCAGGGTTTTTTTATAGTCTCTTATACTGTCTGAAGCATAGCGTTTCAGCCAACGGATAGCCAGAGGCTCACCTTTTACGCTTAACGAGCATGCTTTCTCGCAGTATTTCATGCATACCCTGCCGCAGACAGCAGGAATGGGATTATCCTCAAATATTTTTTTTAATGCTTCTTCAGGTTTACTCTGGTATATGGCCTGGATATAATCAGATATCTTAAGATGAGCCGGGCATGCCTCCTCGCAAAGTTTGCACTCCAGGCAGCGGCCAGCCTCTTTTTCAGCCTTTTCATGGTTATATCCGATGACCTGTTCAATAAAAGATTTTTTTCTTTTATCAGCTGGTATTTCAGGCATGGTCACCCGTTCGGGATTAAAAAGAGAATATTGTAAATCCGGGGAAAAACCGTCATAATTCTGCCTGCGGTGACCCAGACTTGCTTTTAATACTGAATATTTTTCCGGGGGCAGATATTTTTCCCTGTTTTTTTCTTCATCATCCGGGATAAACTTAAAGGTGTCTGTATCAAAATGAATATGGAAAAAATCCCGGGAAAGACGCAAGCTGCCTGTAGGACAGATATCAATGCATAATCCGCAAAAACAGCAGCGTCCGTAATCAAGCTGGGGCCGTTCATTTTTTCTGCCGGCTTGCGGATCCGGCTTCAGTTCCGGGATAACCGCCATGTTAATAGCTTCATTGGGACAGATATCTGCGCAGTTGCCGCAGCCGGTGCATTTATCCCAGTCGTTTAGATGAAAGCCTCTTGTACGCATTGCAGGTTCATTTTTTTCAAAGGGATAGCGCAGGGTTTTTGGTTTTTTAAAAAGGTATTTAAGCGCTTTCAAGGGGCTGAGAATGCTTGTTTTAATATTTTTTTTCATATATATTA
This sequence comes from uncultured Spirochaetia bacterium, assembly GCA_964517045.1. Lineage (GTDB taxonomy): Bacteria > Spirochaetota > UBA12135 > COTS27 > CAZFAK01 > CAZFAK01. The sequence goes on from CAZFAK010000019.1 coordinate 2,959, forward strand.
CCTGTCAATTTCGGGAGCTACAACATATAAACTTATCATTATATTGCCGACATCTGCGATGCTCTCATTTTGTAGGACTTTTTCAAGAATGGTAAGTCCATGAGAGTATGACGGTGTCCGGAAATGAACCCGGTACGGTTTATCTTTTCCGTCACTTACCATATAAAGCCCTAATTCTCCTCTGGATGATTCGCAGCGTACGTATGTTTCTCCTGCGGGAATATTCCATTTAAAAGGATTGGGGGTACGTGTATAGGTTTTTCCCCCGGGCATTTTATCGAGCAGTTTAAAAATCATATGTACGCTCTCGATCATCTCGTCACGAACCACCATAATCCGTGAATATGCGTCGCCGTTTTCCCTAACCGGAACGTTCCATTCAACCTTGTCATAGGCACCGTAAGGCTCTATTTTTCTAATGTCATATTTCATTCCGGTTGCCCGCATTACCTGGCCAACCCCGCCCATTGCCGTGACTTGTTCACGGTTTAATTTACCGATATCGGCAGCTCTTTGATAAAAAAGTTTATTATGGAAAAAGATATCGTTATAGTCAGGCACACAGCTGCCTATGCTGTGAAGAGTTTTTATAATTTTTTCTTTAAATCCGGGAGGGAAGTCACGGCGTACTCCGCCCGGCCAAATATAGATGTGATAAACTCTGGCACCGGTAAGTTCTTCAAAAAGATCAAGGATTAGGTCACGGTGGTACATTGCCCACTGGGCTACTGTGTCAAGCCCCAGCATATTGGCATAAGCCCATAGTCCGAAGAGATGGGAAGCTATGCGCGCCAGCTCCAAATAGATAGTTCTGATATATTGTGCTCTCTCAGGCACTTCTATACCGGCAAGTTTTTCTACCGCCATTGCGTATATCATTTCCATATGGTCCGGTTCCACAACATTTATCCTGCAGACAAGCGGAAAATTCTGGATCCAAGTACGGTATTCCATAAGTTTTTCAAATCCGCGGTGCAGATAGCCTGGATTTGCCTTGGCTTTTATAATGCGGTCCCCTTCTACATTCAAAGTTATACTGAAATTGCCCACCATTCCCAGATGCTGCGGCCCGAAATAGAGTTCAAGTTTTCTCATTTTGACGCCTCTTTTTTGTCAATAAAAGGAATTTCATCAAAAACCTTTTTTACATATTCTCTGGTATCAAAATTTTTTCTGAATGGCGGTATTTTATAGGTTCTTTCCAGAAAGAGCGGAGTCAGGCGCGGATGACCGTTGAAATTAATTCCGAAAAGCTCATGAATTTCACGTTCATAGGGTTCGGCATTTTTAAAAATATTTATTACTGATACAATTTCAGGCTGTTCTCTGTCAATCCGTGTTTTCAGGATAATATTTGTTTTTTCTTTTTTGCTAAACTCAGGCTCCTGCTCCGGATAGGGGGAAAGAATATAAACAAGTTCAAACTTTTTTTGCTCAATCCAGTCCACACAGGAAACAAGTGCCAAATGTTCGTATCCTTTGCTTTTACAAAAACTGAGGATACCAATTATTGCATTTTTGGCTGCATTGATAATCATTTCATTGTCTTTTTTTATATCTATCTGGATTTCCGTAAAAAGAGAGAGGAGCTGGTTTTTCATACTATGGTTCATTTTGCACCATCCTTCTGAAATAAAGGCGGCCATTCCAGTTTGCCGTATAGCTTTTCCTGATTGGACCTGTAGAATTTATAATTTTTACGGTATCTTTTATATCCGTCAGCCATCTCCCTGTCAATCAATGTCCACAGATGGGTTACTGCGACAAAGATGGCTTCAGGTCTGGGCATGCATCCGGCTATCCATCCGTCAACAGGAATATATTTATCCAGATGTTTTATAGTATTGTATGAATCCCAGTACATTCCGCCGTTAATGGGACAGGAGCCGAAACCTACTGTAAATTTGGGTTCTGCCATCTGTTCGTAAGTACGTATTATAGCTTTAAGTGTTTTTAATGATACATAGCCGGTGATTAAAAAAAGATTTGCCTGCCGTGAGGTTGCCACAGGAATAACTCCGAAGCGCTCTGCATCCCATCTGGCAGTTATGGAAGGGGGAATCTCGATAATGCCGCAGCCGGTACAGAAGTATACAGCATGCAGGGAATACTTATGACCCATTTTTACAGGGGATTTGATCCATTTGCTGATTTGATTTCTATCCATTTTAAACCTGGTTATTAAATTTTATCCAATATAACAACTACGGCCAGCCCGGCCAATGCCAGCAGAGCCGGCCAGCGCCATAAATACTTGATTGCCTGTTCAATCCTGAATCTAGGGAAAACCGTATGAATTAAAATACCTGCGACAAAGACTACAAGCATTTTCAGGAAGAAATATCCGGGATTGGAGGCGCCGCCCAGAAAAAGATTGACAAACAGGGCTATCGTGATATAAGTCTGAAAAGCATGCTGTATTTCTGCAAAGGCCAGGAATTTGCCGCTGTATTCGACTGACGGACCTGAGGCAATCTCCTGAGGCGCTTTGACAATTGCAAAGGGTCTGATACCAAGCACAGCTGGTAAAATCAGTATGTAGGCAATACCGGAGAGCAGCAGGGGTAAAATAGTAAGTGACCAGCCTGCATTCTGCTGTTTGACGATAATCCCGGATATGGAAATTGTGTTGTAATAGGTCATAAGGGTAAGCAGAATGAGCAGCAGGGGTACTTCATAGGCTAAAGCCATAAGCAGCTTTCTTGAAATGCCAATACTTGCGTTGGGATTGGCAGCTGCGCCGCTGCTCAGGGCTGTACCAAAGGGAGCGAGAAGCATCAGGTAAATAATAACAAGAAGTCCACCCGATTTGTTCATGATACACCATTCTCCCAAAGGAATAAACAAAAGCAGTATTACAGAACCGGCAAGCGAAAGAACAAGGCCAAAGTTGAAAAGACCTCCATGGGTCATGCTTTTCTGGCTCAAAAGTTTGATAATATCAATTAGCGGCTGGATCAGAGGCGGACCATATCGCCATTGTATTCTGGCAATCATTTTTCTGGATAGACCCAGGAAAAATAATCCTGTTACAAGTGCAATAATAAGAGTTAATAATAATTTGAGCGCCATTACCATATGCTCCATTTAATCTGGATAAAAATAAAAGCTGTCATAAACAGTATAATGTACATAATGTAGTAACCTGTATCACCATTGTAAACAAGTTTTATGCTGTTGCAGAGAGATCTGGTTATTTTAGCCAACCTTATATAAAATTCGTCGATAAAATCCCTGAGGCAGGGGGAAATCATGCGGTATAAAGGATTGTAAAAATTTACAGTATAGTTATATTTGTCCCGGGGAACAGCAGCACCGGCAGCGTAATTGTCGGCCTGGGCTATTTTGGTTTCTTTGGGCCACAGCTTGAAAATGAGCCATATAATAAAAAAAGCGCCGGCTAAGGCAAAGAAGATATTCACCGTATTTAACGCACCTGTCTCGGAGATAACGCCCCATATGCTGATATCTAATGCTTTTAATCCGAAAGAGGTTATAATCCTGTTAATGATTTTAAGCGGGATGCCGGGTAAAACACCGCAAGTTATAATAATCAGACTGAAAACAAGCATAGGGAATTGCATAGTAAATGGAGCTTTTTTTATATTTTTATATTTTTCCGGCAACTGTCCGAGGAAAATATTGTGCAGAAATTTATATAGCGAGAGGATAGTACCCCATGTGCCCAGCAGCGCTGCAAAAGCCAAAAAGGGATATTTTTCAACTATGAGGGTCTTGTAGATAAGCCATTTGGAGACAAAGCCGTTTGTCAGAGGCATACCTATTATACCGCAAGCTCCTATAAGGGCGCCGCAGAAGGTTACCGGCATTTTTTTAAGCAAACCTCCCAGGGAATTAAGGTCCCTGACGCCGTTTGTTCTGTATTCGACCGCACCTACTGAAAGAAACAAGAGCCCTTTAAAAGCAGCATGGTTGAATATGTGAAAAATACCGCCCGCTACTCCGGTACTGGTTCCGAAAGCTATGCCGAGTATAATGTATCCCATTTGCCCTATGGAGTGCCATGCTAAAAGCCGCTTTGCATCATTTTGCAGTAAAGCTATAAATGTGGGGAAAACTATGGTAAAGGCGCCAATCCAGCAGAGCATATATTGGAGATTAAAAAAACCGTATTTTAAACCGATGAATTTTTTCATTCCTAAAATAACGTAAAAAAATATAATCAGTCCGTAGGTTCCGATTTTTATCAATGTACCTGATAGCAGCGCGGAAAAGGGAGATGGCGCTTCAGAGTGTGCCGGCGGCAGCCAAGAGTGAAAGGGCCAAACAGCGTTTTTAATGCCGAAGCCGGTGAAAAAAAGCAGAAAAATGAATAAGGTATAGGCAGGTGAAGTGAGAGATAAGTTGCCGGCAAGCTCTGCGATAATCAGGGTCCCGAAACAGGTATACAGCGAAAGTATTCCGGTGAGTATAGCGGCTGAGCCGGCTAGGGACATTATGATATATTTCATTCCGGCTGCTATAGCAGCCCCGCGGTTGTAGCTGATAAGCAGAAAAGTGCTCCATGACATTATTTCCCAGAATATATAGAAAGACAGGAGATCCCCTGAAAAAATAATACCAAGCATGCTGACATTTACGAGCAGCAGCATTAAAAAATAAAAATCCGTTCTTTTTTTGTTTTTTATATATTGCAGGGAAAAAATAACCGTGAGAACACCCACGACAGAGATAATAAGAGCAAAAAACCATGCCAGGGTGTTGATACGTAAAACCAGCGGAAAATCCGGAAAGCCTGTGCTGAGATGTATGGCAAAGGAGTGGTTATATAAATAAATAACAGATGCGGCCATGCCCAGGGATACCAGTACTGCCAGAAAATTCCGGAGGGTTTTGGATATTTTTCCAGACAAGTAGACAAGCAGGGATGCGGTAAAAGCGACAGCAAGAAGATATACAAGGTTCATCTTATAATCCCCCTTATATAATCAAACCTGTTAATAAATTCTTTACCTGTTGTATTTAGTATTTTTATAATATATTTGGGATAGATACCAATACCTATTATCAAAAGAACAAACAGGAACAGTGGTATTAGTACTATTAGGGGTGCTCTCTGTTTCGGGGTCGCTGTATCATCTCCTTTAAAATAAAGAGCCTGGACTACCTTGAAAAAATAGACTCCTTCAATTATTGTGGCTGTAAGCACGAGAATAGCCAGTATTGTAAACAGCATTTCATATTTAAACATGGCTGCTTTAATGATCATAAATTTGCCGGGAAACCCTATGAAGGGAGGCAGACCTACAAGGGAAAACGCGCCAATAGTGAAGGCAAAGGCTGTGTAGGGCATCTTTTGGGCCTGACCCTGCAGAGATGAGATATGCATGGAGCCACTGCGGTAAATCATGTACCCGGCTGATAAAAAAAGCAGGGCCTTGCCCAGGGTATGGCTTAGAAGCTGAAAAAAGCCGCCGGTAATACTATGGGCGGTTCCCATGGCAAAGGCAAATAAAATCAGCCCAATCTGCCCAATACTGGAATAAGCAAGCATCCGTTTGATATTAGTCTGCGTGAAGGCGCACATCTCTCCTATCAGAAGGGTTGTAAGTCCTAAAAAGGTAAAAAATAATAACATGCTTGAAGCGCCGAACAAAGTAAATATTATTCTTAAAACAGCATAAAGACCAACTTCTATTGCTATTGCGGAAAGGATAGCGCTGATAGTGGAAGGAGCGGATGAGTGCGCATCCGGCAGCCATGCATTTAAAGGAAAAATCGCTGCTTCTATACCGAATCCGGTAATAAGTAGCACCAGAGGAATAAAGTCACTTGCTGCTGTGATAGTATTAATACTTGCCGCGATATGGGCCATGTTAAGGGTTCCGTATTTGCCGTAAAGAAATCCTATCCCCAGCAGGATCAAGCTGGAACCCAGTGCCCCCTGTATCAGATATTTGACGGCAGCTTCTATACCAGCTTTGTCATTGGTATAGGCTACAAGCGCATAAGAAGAGATGCATAGAATTTCAAAAAACACAAAAAGGTTGAATATATCACCGGTCAGCACGACTCCTGTAGCTCCTGTTAAAAGAAGCAGATAGAGTATATGGTACTTTTCTGTAGCCCCCTTTTTTATATAGGAAGCGGCGTAGATGGATATCAGAAGGCCAACCAGTGATATAAGAATGCTGAAAAATATGGCAACAGGACCGGCAAACAGATTGATACAGAAGGGAGGTGAAAAACCGCCTATGTATACCTGAACCGGTTTTTCCAGGACAGGAAAAACAAGCATAAGAGAGATTATGAAATTAAAGAGCATAGCTGCGATTGGAATTATTTTTTCAAATTTTTTTGAAAGTAAACCTGCTATGGGGATGAGAAAGGCTGATGCCAGTGGCACTGCAATCAGAAGAACCGGATTTACCATTTGAGTTCCTTTATGTTTTTGATATTAAGAGTATGGTAGTGTTGGTAGAGTTTTACAGCCAGAGAAAGAGCCAACGCCAATATGGAGACACCTATGACAATAGCGGTTAGAATCAGTGCTTGCGGTACCGGGTCAACCATCTTTTCAGATGCAGGACTGTGCCCGGAAATAATGGGAGCTGTGCCTTTGTGCAGGTAGCCCACAGCAACAAAAAAGAGATATATACCGGAATCCAGAAGAGTTAATCCGATTATAATTTTTATTAAGTTTTTTTTTATTAGCATGGTATACAGACCTATAAAAAACAGACCAAAAGCCCCGATATAATAAATATAATTATTCAGAAAATCCATCAGTTTCCACCTGTTAAATCGTGAATGATGCCGGAAAACTCGGCGCCGACCTTGAATCCTACTGCAATATAGATGACAGGAATAATGCCTGCGCTTAATAAAGTCATAAACTCCCCTTTAGGCATAAAATTTGACAGAAACGGTCGTCCCAGAGTCAGAGCAGCGGCGGCTGTACCGACAAAGGTCAGGCCGGCAAGTGATTCTATGATCTTGACTGCGGTGGGATTGATTTTTTTATCTTTACTGCTCATATACATCAAAATAAATGCCGAGGCAATGACAGCGCCTCCCTGAAATCCGCCTCCGGGTGTAAGATGTCCATGTATAAATATATAGGCACCGAATAGAAGCATGAAGGGGAATAAAATCCGGTATCCTGTATAGACAATCAGGCTGGCCGGTTCTTTTGGCTGCGGATCTTTGTTTTTTTTAGGGTGTCCAAGTACGGCAGCTAAGCCTATAGCCGCTGTAAAAAGAATAGTAATCTCTCCCAGGGTGTCAAACCCCCGGTAGTTAACAACTACGGAAGTAACAATATTGGCAGCACCTGTTTCCCGCGCTCCGTTGTTTATATAATAGTTGCCGACTTTTGTTTTTTGCTCTCCGAAAGGTATATCCAGTAGGCATAGTGTAAAACCTGCTGTAAGAATAAATAATAACAGGATACTGATTATTTTTCTCATTCTTCATACCTGGTTGTTTTTTTTATGACTATCACAAATATTGCAGTTACAAGGGCTGCTCCTATAGCAGCTTCAGCCATAGCCACATCAGGCGCATGTAAAAAATAAAACAGCAGAGCATTGATCAAACTTACTATGCATAAAGCGATTACAGCATTAAGCAGGTCTTTAAACACTGCGGCCGCAATAGCAGCTATAAGCATTAAAAGAATCAATATTGTAATAATAGTCATCTTTTTTTCTGTTTTTGTTCAAACTCTGCTGCCTGGTTGGTTTTACTTTTACCCCATAAGGGAATTCCGCTTTTATAGGCAGCTCTGCCCAGGGCATGACTGGAAACCGGATTGGAGATGAGGATAAAAACAGCGATGATTAATGTCTTCCAGAACCAACCCGGCTGCATTATACCTACACCGATTATGGTAAAACATGCTCCCATAGTTGTGCATTTGGTACCGGCCTGGACACGGTTATAGACATCCGGTAAGCGTATAATACCCAGACAGCCCAGGAACAGAAAGGCAACACCGGTGATAATAACAATCCATCCCAATAGATCCATATTAAATACCTTTTTCCATAAAACGGGCGATAGTAATCAAACCCGCAAAAGATATGACAGCATATACCAGGGCAACATCAAGATATATATACCTGTTAAATATAAAACCAAGCAGGACTAAAAATGCTATACTGACTGTAGTAGCTGTATCTACAGCTACGGCCCGGTCAGCTGCGGTCGGTCCTTTCAGCAGGCGCATCATACACAGCAGGAGTCCGGCAGTAATAACAGATGTAAGTATTATAAAGTTCATTTAATTAAACAATTTCTCCAGATATTTTTCAAAACGGGATGCAATAATTTTTGTAGTTGCCGCCTGATCTGTTTTTTTTACATTAATCCAGTGAATCAAGAGCTGATCCCCTTTAATGTCTATTGTAAAAGTGCCGGGAGTCAGAGTGATTGAATTGGCCAGTATCATTTTAGCCAAATCCTGTTTCAAACTGGTTTTAATAACAACCAGACCGGGATTAATCGGCATGCGGGGATGGATAACCCGGTAAGCAAGGTCAAAATTAGCTTTAACTATCTCTATAAAGAGTACAAACAGATACATTGTAAAATAAAAGATATTTGGGGGACTTATTGGCGGCAGGCCGCTTTTTTGATAATGGTGAATAAACAAAAAGGTTAAAACCGCTGCCAAAAATAAACCGCTGATAAATTGAACCGGCTCTAACGAGTTAGTAAGACATAACCAGACTGTGGTAAAACCGGCCATGACCGGCAGGGCAGTGGATATCTTAGTATAGACGCGGTTCATAACAGGAAACCTTTTATTATTTTATTTGTATATTTAAATATTTGTATATACAAATAAAACGATATAAGGGGTAAAAATTCACTGTTTGCTTTGGTATTTTTATTTTTCATTTTATGTTTTTTAAAAAATTTTTAATACTGTTATCAATGATTTGATAACAGACCTGGGTCCCTTTTCTTTTACCCTGAATAATATTGATATTTTTTAAAATATTAAGATGCTGGGAAACAGTAGACTGGGGTAAATCTAGTTTTTGTTGAATCTGGGTCACGTTACATTCATCCTTTAACAGACCAACTAATATAGCAAAACGGGTTGGATTGCCTAAAGCTTTTAATTTTTCACTTATTTTTATATATTTTTCAGCAACAGACATTAAAGTTGTTTTATATAATTTTTATCAGCAATCCTGAACTTTGCAAATTAATATCAGCTAATCCAAAACAGAACTAACAAAAAATTATTTTATTTACTGAATAATATTATTAAATTTGGATTTTGTCAAATTTTTTTACTGTTTATTATTTTAAAGTTGCGTGGCGCCGTTATATACAGCATTAACATGCAGAAGTACAGCCCCTTTGCGGGCAAGATCCTGACGGCACCAGTTTCTTACCTCATCATAATGCGGACCCGAGGTAAAATATTCTACTTTGCCTTTGACCTGATACGAGCCAGACTCGTCGTCACGTACGGCAAAGGCCGCGTTGGGATTTTCCTGAAGATTATTTAAGGTCTTTTTCATTTTGTTATCTGCGATTAAGATAGTTTTATCATCAATTACTTTAAGATATTTTACATACACTACGTTAGGGATACCTTCATTATTGGCAGTAGCGAGACAAAAAATTTTGTCGTCTGTGATAGCTGCTTTTACTTTTGGTGGTAATTTTGTCATTTTTTTTTCCTTTTGTATTAATAATATAGTTTTATGAATTTTACAGTTATCATAAACCGGTTAATTTATGCCGAGTATTTTATCAATTTTTTTTTTATCAAAACCAAGTACTTTAACTCCTTTCAGGAAAATAACCGGCACACCTGAATGGGAACCTGCTTTGCGTTCAAACTCCTGCATATATCTGGGGTTGCGGGCTACATCTTTTTCTTTTACATTTATACCCAGTTTTTTTAAATAATTTTTAGCCTGACCGCAGAAGGTACAGGAGGGGGTAGTATATATTTCAGCTGTCATTTTTTTGTTCTCCTTTTTTATTAATATTTTATGGTTTGGAAAAATGTTTATTTAACAAGGCAGTTATTTGTTCCTGATTTTGCAAGCCGCTGGTGGCAGCAGCAACTTTACCGTTTTTAAAATACACTATAAAAGGTAATGCTGTAAAATTGCGGCATTCAGGTAAACGGGCAATACCGTCACCGGCCGGTCCGTACATATCAATGTCCTGAAAACTGACATGCGGGTATACTGGCGCCAGTTTTTCCATAACTTTAAACACAGGAGTGCACATAGCGCCCATTTGACCGCAGCAGATCATTAAATTTTTTTTTTGTTGACATGACCGGGCCAGTGCATCACTACTTTCAATATGTTGTAAATTAGTTTCCAGCATATTAATTCCTTAGAATTTTAATTATACAATATCATGCTGTTCAGGTAAAATGGTAATCCTGTCCCAGCCTATTTAAAGAGCATTTATCTTGAAACTGTTTTCGGAAAAGAGCAACATGCTGTGTACAGTGAGCCAGTATAACAGTTTTCAGATGCGCGGTGAGCGAGGCAGCTTCTGCCTGTGAAAAGCGGAAGCCATGCATGCCGCCGATAATAGTTAAAGGCAGGTTTTCCGTTATGCCCAGCTGTGACTGCTGCTGTAGAAAAGCTGTCAGCCCCGGATGACAGCAGCCGCATATCATAATCATGTTATGCGCGCAGCCTATATAAATCCCCTGTTCGTAAATGCCGCCGTAATCTGGAGAGGGCAGGGGCGGAGTAATTAAAATATTATCCGGTAAGCCGGGCTGAGTTCCGAACCGGGAAACCGTTTTTGTATTAGCTGCGGGAATTGTTTTACCTATGAATGGTATTTTTTTTTCCCAGCGGGAATGGATATAAACCGGTACTGAGGTATTTTCCTGTAAGACTGCTTCCAGGCCGTTGGTGTGGTCATTATGATTGTGGCTTAGTATAACAGCGTTTATATCTGCTGCTTTTATGCCGGTCTGTTGTAGATTGTTTGACAGGTGTTCGGGGTACATACCGGTATCAAATAAAACAAGCTGTTTTTGCGTCTGTATGAGTGCAGCAAAACCGGGATCCGGCTGCCATCCCTTTTCCCGGCCGTTAATATCATCACATAATACAGTTACTTTCAAATCAGCCATAATTATTTTACTTTCCTGTATATGATAATGATAACTATTTTCATTATTTAAGTCAAGTGTTTTGCTTGAAATAGATTAAAAAACTAGTAATATAACAGCGTCCGGCCGGCGATTTTCAGTTAAAAATTTCTCAAAAGCGGATACCGGTGCTCCGGGCGACTTTGGCTTCAAACATAATATGTAAACCTGCACTTGAGATGGAAGATGACCGGCGGTAGTATGCAGGAGCAAGTCTACTGTGGTTGTAAATTAAAAACGAAAATTTATCAGAAAAGAGGCCGGCCGTTTTGGATTATATGTTAAAATATTATAAAAATTATAATAAAAATTTAGTATCAGAAAAAATTATAATTTTTTAGTTAAAGGAGCTGATTATGACAGCAGATATTTTAACCGGTGCCTACTGGCAGCAAATATTACAGGAAGTTCTGCAGTGGTCCGCTGCAGTGGTGCCGGCAGTATTGGCTATATTACTAATAACTTTTATTTTACTTAAAATAGTAAAGCGTTTATTAGCCAAAGCGCATGCTTTATGGTTTGAACGTTTAAAAAAAAGCCGCTCTGTCAGTGATGTAAGTGAACTGGAGAAACGGGCTGACACTCTTTTGCGGGTACTTTTTTCAGTTGTAAAAATAATTGTCTGGGTTATCGCTCTTATGATGATCCTTAACCGTCTGGGTCTTAATATCGGGCCGTTACTGGCCGGCGCCGGTATTGCCGGCATTGCAGTTGGTTTCGGCGCGCAGCAGCTGGTTAAGGATTTTATATCCGGCTTTTTTATGTTGCTGGAAAATCAGATCCGTACCGGCGATGTGGCGGTAATCAACGGAACCGGCGGTTTGGTAGAATCGATAGGAATGCGTACTACTATTTTACGGGATCTTTCCGGGGTAGTGCATGTTTTTCAAAACGGCAAGATAGATACCCTTTCCAATATGACCAAAGAATGGTCGGGAATGGTTTTTGATATTGGTGTAGCCTATAAAGAGGATACAGATAAGGTTATGAACCTTATGCGGCAGACTGCTGCCGAACTGCGGGCAGATGCTGTTTTTAAGGACTATATACTGGAAGATATGGAAATATTCGGTGTTGATGCCTTTGCTGACAGTGCAGTTGTTATTAAAGCGCGTTTAAAGACTATACCTATTAAACAATGGGAAGTAGGCCGGGAGTACAGAAAACGGTTAAAAAAGGTTTTCGATGCCCATGACATTGAAATACCTTTCCCCCATCATACTATTTACTGGGGCGCGGAAGCAGAAGCGTTAAAAGTTAAAACGCAAAAATAATATATATTTTAATATTGCTGTAATAAAGATCAGCCGTAAATTTTTTCAGCAGTTTCACAGGCAGCGCTGATAGCCTGTTCAATGACTTTTTGGACTACTCTTACCCGGTGCGGTTTAAGAGCATAGCGCAGTTTGGGATTGGATTCAGTTGCTTCATACATATAGCTTTCCATAGTTACTTCGATCTGGATAACATGCACATCTTCATCCGGATCACTGTGGCGTCTGGTAATGAAACCGCCGCTATAGGGTCGGTCACGGGCAGTACTTAATCCCAGACCGTATGGCCGGGATTCGGATTTTAAAGTCTGCACAAAGGCATCAATGATCTGATTATCAGCCGAAGAACCTCTCAGCGTTCCTACCACAAAGTTGTCGCGTTTTTCCCCTTTATCATAAACACGGCCCAACCCTTTGGAAGTCATAGAGTGCCCGTCTATAACAAGCGCGTAACCACGTTCCCGTTTCATACGGTCAATTATATTTTCCGTAATGTCATGGTACAGATCATAAAAAGTCAGGACTTCTTTTTTTTCTTTAGCTGTATAATTTTGCTTTAAAAAAAGTGTATTATCAATACTGTAGTACTCATCCGGCGGATTTTGCAGGTGAGCAGGAATACTATGCTTCCGGAAACCTTTTTTACGCCGGTTCATATCCACGAAAAAAGGAGCCAGTCGGGAGACTATCTGCATACCGTCCAGTCCTTCAAAAATAATATCGGAAAAAAGATCAATCTCTAACAGGGCTTTTTCATCCAGGGTAAAGTGGTTAACATATTTGCGGGGAATAAACAGACCGGCATGGGGTATGGAGAGGATGTAATTATCACTTTTGGGGCTGAACTGTATAAGGTCCTCGATCGCCATATTGTGTTCTTCACTGCTGAGTACGTCATAAACCTGAAATTTTTTATTGCTCTTTTTATAGACAGGAGCTATTTCCGCGCGGGCACCTACCAGTGAAGGCGCTTCATCACCCTGTACCGGCGGGGGGGCTATTAAGGGACCTTCCATTTTTTTGCGTATCTCATGTTCCAGTTTAGTGAAAACAATATTGCCCAGTTCTATATCCTGCGTTTTTAAAAGACCGTTACCGCCGGGGAAAGCATTGATCTCGATAGCTTTCCCGGACGGCAGCAGATCGACAGATGTAAGCCTTATATCCGGAAAAGCCTGACGTACAGCCCAGGCTGTGGCAGCCTGTTCCGGTGTCAGGGTGTGGTGTTTTTCCGTGGCACCCAGGCTGGCATTGGTTTTCCATTGTCCTTTGTGGGAGCGCCGCCGCATGGCGCCCAGCATACGGTTTTCCCAGAAGGTGACAACGATATCTCCCTTTTTTACTTCAGGACAAAATTCCTGCAGGATAATGCTGTTATAGGCGGACAGATAATCATGGAGCTGGGCAGATAAGTAGGGATCATTAAAAGCAAGACGGTGTACCTGTTCCCCGCAGCCGTAACCGAAACGGTCTTTTAAGACAAACCAGGGTTCTTCGTGGGGTAGTTTTTCAATCGCAGACAGCGCTTCCGGCAGGTTTTTGGCGGCAAAAGTAACGGGTTGCGGTACTTCCGGGCACCTTTCGGTCAGGCCGTATTTATCGCAGGTAGCAATGGTTGCTTCTACTGATTCCAGCAGGATGCCGTTATTTTCAAAACCGCGCAGAATATTAATGTTGGGAGTATTCCACGTGCGGATATCATCGCCTCTGGTAATACAGATATGGATGTCAACTACCCGTATGGACTGTTGTTTGACTTTTTTAAGATGCCGGTATGCTTCCAGAGAGGGACCGGACCAGCCCCGGGGAAGTTCAAGTACGCTGGCCGAGACATAACTCATTCCTTCGTGTTCATAAAGGTCAGCCATGGAAAAATGATATATCCGGTGTCCGCAGTAAGCAGCAATACTAAGCATTTGATTAACACCCGAATTGTAAAGATCAACCGGCAGCTCGCTGTAGGAAAGATGGGCTGACTCAAAGGCAACATTCAAACGGGGCATGCCGTGGCGGGCATATTTATCAGTGTTCATTATTTTTCCTTAATAATTAAAGAAAAAAATATTATCATTAAGTATTTGAAAAAGCAATTATTTAAATAATTATATTTTACTTGGTGTGCTGACTGGCTTTGGTTTTGCGCCATAACGTTACGGGACTGATACCGAGTATTTTAGCAGCTTTCCCCGGTTTGTACCCGGTTTTTTGCATTACCGTGTTTATATATTCTTTTTCTACTTCTGCCAGGCTGCGCATTGCGGATCTTTTTTTCGTGAAAGAAGCATCACGGGTAATAGCTGCAGGTAGAGTGTTGGGCGTAATAGCGCCTTGGCGGGAAAGTACGGCTGCCCTTTCCAGTGCATTTTCCAGTTCCCGTACATTGCCGGGCCAGTGATAATTGAGCAGCAGATCAAGACATTCAGCTTCCAGATGTAATTCCGGTATTTGCAGTTTGGCCGTAAGTTCTTTTATAAAATAGCGTGCCAGCGGCAAAATATCATCTTTTCTCTGGCGTAAGGGAGGAACTTCAATCTCAAAAACAGCCAGCCGGTAATAAAGATCTTCCCGGAAGGTTTTATTTTGCATCGACATGGCCAGATTACGGTTAGTAGCTGCTATAAAACGGACATCTATGGCGCGTGAATGATTTTCTCCAAGGCGTTTTATTTTTTTTTCCTGGATTATTCTAAGTAATTTTACCTGTAAAGCTGGTGAAATTTCACCGATTTCATCTAAAAAAATAGTACCGCCCTTTGCCTGTTCCAGCATCCCCATACGGTCTTTATTAGCGCCTGTAAAGGCACCTGCCTTATGACCGCATAATTCGCTTTCAAGAAGTGTTTCCGGTAAAGCACTGCAGTTTATTGCCAGAAAAGTTTGTTCAGTGCGGGAGGAATGTTTATGGATGTAACGGGCTAAAATTTCTTTACCGCTGCCGCTTTCTCCGGTTATCAGAATTGAAGTATTATAAGGCGCTACTTGGTCAGCAAGCATAATTGTTTTTTGAAAGTTTTTACTATGTACTTCAGCAAGGCGGTTAAAAGAAGTGCTTTGCAGTTTTTGTAGTTGTTCTTGCTGTCTGCGTAATTTTTGATTTTGTTTTTTAAGCTTTTGAGTGAGATGCGTAATTTCCTGGTGAATATTATCAGTTTTTTTAAAATATTTAAGGTAGGGATCTATTATCTTTCCCCAGCTGCTGATATCTTTGCCTGTTGCCTGACAGATATGATCACCTTTAGCCCGGCATTTTTTTTCCATAAAAATTATATTTTTGTTAAGACAAAAGGAAGTATAACCGCTGGCATAACCTGTTAAAATCCAGCAGACCGGATAGGAGACAGATCCCAAAGCAAGTAAATGTTCTTCAGCTTCACTGGAGTTGTGCCATATAATTTCGATTTTTATATTTTCTTTCGGGGGGCCAAGCTGTATAGATTTAGCTTTACCCAGGGCCACTCCCTGCAGAGATTGTATTTTGATACCAGCCAGCAGCCATTCGCGTGTGTTTTTCCATTTAAAAATGCGTTTCATGGCTGCTGCATCAGCTTCACCCCAGTAGTAGCCGAAACGGGTTAAAATGCCTCGAGTACGTTCTGGTCCCATCTGATTATAAAGGTCTTTACGTAAGCTGGCAAAGGCATGAATTGAATGGAGTATTAAACGGCGCTGCCGTATATGAACTTTACCTTCAGTAAATTCAATCAGTTCTTCAAGGCGCAGATCTTGTGCTCGCATACATTCATTATTTCATAATTAAACTTATATTTCAATATGAAATATAAGTTATATATTTTAAGTTATTTTTTTTTACTGCCGGTCGTGCTGTCTGTGTATTTTTTTAGCGGAAAGCGTTTGCGGATGCCGGCATAGGTAATGGGAACTATTATAAGGGTAAAAACAGTTGATACAGCCAGGCCTCCCAGTATGGAAATAGACAGGGGCGCATACAGTTCTGCGCCTTCCCCCAGTCCCAGGGCCATAGGAAAGAGTCCCAGTATGGTGGTTAAACTGGTCATTAAAACCGGCCGGAAACGGCGTGAACCTGCTTTAACTGCCGCTTTATCCGGTTGGGAGTTTTCATGCATCAGTATATTCATATAATCAACCAGTACAATGCCGTTATTAATAACAATACCGACCAGTACCACAATACCGGTAGCTGAAATAATACTGAAAGTATTGCCGGTGATCCAGGTAAGAATCAAAGCGCCCATAGCGCCGAAAGGTACGGCAAACATAATAACAAAAGGTGCTATCAGTGATTCAAACTGGGAAGCCATGATCGCATATACGAGCACTATAGCCAGAATAAAGGCCAGCTTAAGATCAGCAAATGATTCCTGCATATCCTTGTAACTGCCGCCGTAAACAATATCAAAAGAGCGGGGAATATAGACATTTTTTTTTATAGTTTCTTTTACATCATCCATTACTTCATTAATAGGCCTTCCGAAAATATCCGCGTTTATAGTTACAATACGTTTTTGGTCTTTACGTTTAATACCTGCCGGACTGATGGTTTTTTCAGTATTCAAAATAGAAGCCAGGGGCACAAGTTTTCCCGAGGGAGTAGGCAGGCTCAGACTGAGAATATCTTCCAGGGTCCTGCTGTCATTTTTGCGCAGCCGCACCTTGATGTCAATGTCTGTGCCGTCCTCAGTTTTCATTGTACCGGCAGTAGTGCTGCCGAATCCGGTTCTGATAGTATTAGCTATATGGCTGGCATTGAGACCAACTTTGGAAGCCAGATCCCTTTTTATATGCAGGGATATTTCCGGTAGTTGATCATCCTTATCGATTTCCGGTTCGCGGATTCCTTTGACCTTTTTTAACCGGGAGAGAATTTTATCAGCTATATTGTTTCCCTGTTTCAGGTTGTCGCCTCTTATTTCGATGGAAAATTTACTGGCTGCACCGCCCTGCATGCCGCCCTGGGAGCGTATTTTCATCCGGGCCGGATACCGGGTAAGTTTTTTGCGTACCTTTTCCATAACAGTTTTAACTCCCTGCTCACGTTCTGTGACCGGAGTCAGCCGGACGCGGATATTGGCCTTGTATTCGGATGCACCGATAAAAGCAGCAAACATACCGCTGCCGGAAATTTGTACAGATAATACCTCCAGCAGGTCGCCGCAGACAGCTGTAATATCATTTTCCATTTTTTTTACCAGAGTATCAGTAGCTTCCAGCCTGGTACCGGGCGGAAAGGTGGCGGTAATGGAAAATTTGCCTTCATCATTTTCAGGAAAGCTTTCTTTTCCTATTGTAGCCAGTATAGCGCCTCCGATAACGAAAGTCAGAATAAGAGTAGTAAAAACAATTATTTTTTTCCGGTGCAGGGCGTGTTTTAAAATATTTTCATAGTGTTCATCAATACGCTGCAGCAGTTTATTAAATCTTGTTTCCAGCGGTTTAATAAAACTGCTCTCTTTTATAGAGATCATTTTAGAAGAGAGCATGGGTATTACGGTCAGTGATACCAGCAGGGAGGCTAAAAGTGATATACTTACAGTAAGAGCCAGGTCCCAAAAAATCTCTTTTACCATACCTTCTACTATCAAAAAAGGAACAAAAATAACAATGGTAGTCAGTGTGGAAGCGGTAATGGCAAGAGCAACCTGGCGTGCGCCCTTGCCGGCTGCGCTGTATTTTCCCATCCCTTTAAGACGGAAATGGAAAATATTTTCCAGTACCACTATAGAACTGTCAACCATCATACCCACTCCCAGGGCCAGTCCCGAGAGAGAGATAATATTAAGATTAACGTCAAAAGCATACATGGCAATAAAAGTGACAATGATAGATGTAGGTATGGATACAGCTATTATAAGCACAGTGCGTATATTCCATAAAAAAAGCATCAGTACAATAACCGCAAAAAAGATTCCCTGTAAAGCCACTGTTATAACACTGTCTATAGCGCGCTCAATATCCTCTGAACTGTCAAACATTATATTAAATTCTATATTGGCGGGCAGGATATTTTTAAGCTCCTTCAGTTTTTTCCGTACAGCTCTGGCAGTAAGTACTGTATTTTCACCGGATTCTTTAAACAGCTGTATGGTAAGGCCGTTTTGCCTGTTTATTCTGATTACCCCCCGGTCTTCGTCATAACCGTAACTGATCGCTGCTATCTCTTTAAGTTTTATCGGGATACCGCTGCGGGTGGTTGTGACAACTATATTACCGATATCGTCCAGATCACGGAACTCGCCGACAGTGCGGACAATATACTTGTAAACTCCTTCGTAAACTTTACCGCCGGCAATGTTTTGGTTTTCTGCATAGAGCAGCTGGGTGATGCGGCTTATATCCAGACCGTAAGCCTGAAGCCGGTTACGGGACACATTTACATGGACCTCTCTTTTCATG
>CAZFAK010000020.1:0-21714 GCA_964517045.1 uncultured Spirochaetia bacterium
CCCGCTCCGCAGTACAGCCTGTCAGGCTCAAAAGTTTACTGCCGCGTAAAGCTTTAAAGGTTTTTCTGGATCGCAAAGTACTTATACCGGGTTTAGGCGGTATGCTTTTCATGTTCAATCTCCGTTTTTTCTATTTCGGAGCCGGCATTTTTCTTAAACAGACAGGCTTCCGGGAAGCGCACATAATGCCGCTAATGAGTATCGGACAGGTGCCGGAAATAGCTGCCATGTTTTTTCTGGGATTAATACTGGCCCGTTACGGCCGCAAAAAAATCATGCTTGCTGCTATATTGCTGGACTGCTGCCGATTTTTACTCTTTGCCTGCTGCCGCCATAATGCCCTGATTGTTACAGGTTTAAGTCTGCACGGACTTGCTTACCCCTTTTACATGAGTACAGCTTATATATGTATAGATAAAAGCTGCCGGGCTGACTACCGCGCCGGGGTACAACAGCTTTTTGCCATGCTCAGCAGCGGCATCGGCGGTTTTCTGGGCAATATCGCTGCCGGAGGCAGCGCTGAACTGTTGCAGCAAGCAGGGACAGACTCGATCAATTTCCATTATTTCTGGCTCCTGCCTGCCCTGGTCGCTGCATGTAATTTTATAATTTTCGCTTTATTTTTCAATCCTCCCCGGCAAGAGCATAAAAGCATACCTGTCTGACCTGGTTATACAGCCGTTTCAGCGGGAAAGACTCAGTTTAAGTTCATTTATAATTTTTTCAGTAAAGAGCTCATTCCACAAATGTACTGTATTATTATTGGTCAGGGCCGGAAATTCACTAAAAATAGAGTCATATTTGCGGTTAAACTTGTCATACATCAATGTATGGGGCACAGGCGCATAGCCGCTGAGATTTATTTTACAGCCGGTTTGTCTTAAAAAAGCAATAGTCCTGTAAACATCATCCGGGGTCTGTCCCCATAAACCGTACAAAAGATAGAAATGTATCTGCCCGGATGCAAAACCGGCCCGGTGCAACAATTCCACTTTACGCATTATAGCAACATTCTGCAGTTTTGCGGCTTGCAGATCAGGCTTATCATTTAAAGTCTCAATACCGAACCTTAACTCCTTAAAACCACAGTTATATAATAGATCTGCATTATGCTCTGTTATTTTTCTTATATGAAGGCCGTTGGGCGAGTATAAAACAAACCCCTTTTTATAGAACAATTGCTTAAGTGCCTGGATATTATATAACAGAGCATCATCAAGCGGAATTGCAATATTGGTATGAAACCTATCTTTAAAATAATGCAATGCGCGGTTTATTTTCTTTATTTCCTTACTGTCCTGCAGCGCGGCAAACCGCTTTCCCTTTTGCAGTTTGCTTAGAAAAGGAGCGGCACAATAGCTGCACTGATACGGACAGCCGCTGGTTATCTTAAAAGGAATATAATCAAGCCTTTTATATAAGCCCAGCGGATAGGTCTGCCAGGGGACAGACCTTTGTTTAAGTTCAGCTTCATGCCAGCGGGAATACTGGAAAAGCCGGCAGCAGGGCAATTTTTGTTTAAAATAGCCAGGCATTAACCATGCCGGTGTCCCCCCGATGATAATATCTTCTTCTTTTATATTGAAAAAAGCAGTGAGCTTTTTTATGAAAGCCACTACACCCGGTATATGATAGGTAAAATCCGTATTAATAAATATGCAGGTAAAAGCTGTAAGCACTATATTATGTTCATGCAAATAACTTTGAAAAGAAGCAAAACTATTGCCGTAACGCTTAAAATAACGCCTGGTATTTTGTAAAAGGGCGGGCTTGGGTATTATCCGCTCCGGATAACGGCCGGTATGATCCTTTTTCCAGGTATACCTTTCATTGTTATAAGCAAAATCCCGGTGTAAAAAATCATAAAAATAAAACTTAACGCCCGCAGCTATCATCTTTTTCATAAAAGCCAGCATCCCGTAAGGCAGGGCAAAATGATCACTGCTGCTGAAATCCTCTACCGGCGGATTTATAAATAAATATTTTTCCGGATGCATAACAGAATTATTACATTAATTATGGTAATTTAAAAAGCCACCAGGTTTTGATAAATTTCAGCTTTTAAAAAAATTGTTATTAATAAAAAAACAACAGAGAGATTGTCTGGAAAACAAGTAAAAATAAATTTGCTTTAATTTAACACAAATATTATACTTTAAGAAACAGAATAATGAATGTAATTTTTCTAAAAAAACAAACCGGGAAACTGTAAGGAAAATATTATGGCCGGCATATCAAGATTATCTTTTTATAATAAAGTAATTACCAATGGTATTATCCCTATATTTTACAACCCTGACCCGGACACAGCTTATGCTGTGGCAGCAGCCTGTATAGAGGGCGGGCTTGATGTGGTAGAGATAACCAACCGCGGTACAGACGCCATAGACCTTTTCAAAAAAGTGCGCGCTGCTCTTAAAAAACAAAAACCGCAGGCAGTCCTGGGAGCAGGAACCGTATTGGACGCTGCTACAGCAGCCATCTATATTGCCCGGGGAGCTGATTTTATCGTTAGCCCGGTACTGGATAAAGAGACAGCTCTGTTATGCAATAAACACAAAACAGCTTATATCCCCGGCACTGCATCTTTAAACGAGATCCACCAGGCCCACAGTCTGGGTGCGGAGCTGGTCAAGCTGTTCCCGGCAGCAGAATGCGGCGGACCGGCTTTTGTTAAAAAGATACTGGCCCCCTGCCCGCGCACTTCCCTGATAGCAACCGGCGGTGTTGACCCTTCCTATGAATCCCTGGCTGAATGGTTCAAAGCCGGCATCACTGCTGCCGGTATAGGCAGCCGTCTGATAACCAAAAAGGTAACAACTGCCGGAGATTATGACCGGCTAAAAAAAGATGCTGGCGCTGCCCTGGCCAACTATAAAAAAATAAAAAACAGCATGCAGGAAAAACAATGAGCTGGTCTGGAAAAATAACCGGAGGTTTAATCGGCGCTATGCTGGGCGGTCCTCTGGGCGCAATTGCCGGCGCTGCCCTCGGACATTCGCTGGTTGACCGTAAAAAAGAAGCGGAACTGTATACGCATACCTCCAACAACCGCCAATTCACCCGGCAGGAACAGACTCAGGCTGCTTACTTTATTACCCTTTTTACTCTGCTTGGTAAAATAGCCAAAGCTGACGGCCGTGTATCAAAAGAGGAAGGTGACACCTTTAAAAAAATCTTAAATAATATGAATTTACCCGGACAAAGCCGCCGTTTTGCCGTTAAACTTTTTAATGAAGCCAAACATTCTCCCCAAACGGTAGATGAGCTTACTTCACAATTTTATACAGCAGTAAACGGTAATTATGAACTTATGCTTTCCATGCTGGATATGCTTTTTCAAATCGCTGCTGCTGACAACATACTGCACACCGGGGAAGAAACAGTGCTCCGGCAGGTGAAACAAATATTGAACATCAATGAACAAGATTACAACACCATTAAAAACCGCTATTTTGCCGATACAGGCAAATATTATAAAACCCTGAATATCTCTCCTGATGCATCAGATGAGGAGATAAAAAAAAGCTACCGCTCCCTGGTAAATAAATTTCACCCTGACAAAATCATTGCCAAAGGCCTGCCGGAGGAGTTTATTAGATTTGCGGAGCAAAGATTTCAAAAAATTCAGGATGCTTACGATAAGATCCGCCAGGAAAGGGGTTTTTGATTTTTTTTCTTATGTTATTTTACAATATTTTTCCGCCTGAACAGCTTTTTTAAACATTTGCTTAATGCAGCCTTTGCTACAGAGAGCGGTTTCATTGTATAATCTGTTTCTAAAAAATTGATAAAAATGACTTGTTATCTGTTTAAAGCAGGTAGATACATTTATTAAAATTTAAATTTAAGGATGGTTTTAGTATGAATAAAAAAAAAATGATTAGTATGGACGGCAATGCTGCTGCTACCCATGTAGCCTATGCCTTTAGTGAAGTCGCAGCTATTTATCCTATTACTCCCTCCTCAGCTATGGGAGAATATGCGGATGCGTGGGCTAGCCAGGGACGTAAAAATGTATTCGGAAAAAAGGTTGATGTTATTGAGATGCAGTCCGAAGCCGGAGCTTCCGGTGCTGTACACGGCTCTCTAAGCGGCGGCGCTATGACCACTACCTTTACCGCTTCCCAGGGACTGCTCTTGATGATACCCAACATGCATAAAATAGCCGGGGAAATGCTGCCTACTGTTTTTCATGTATCGGCCCGTTCCCTGGCCTGTCAGTCACTCTCTATCTTTTGCGATCACTCAGACGTTATGTCCACCCGCAATACCGGCTTTGCCTTAATGGCTGCCGGCAGTATACAGGAGACCATGGACCTGGCTGTGGTCAGTCATCTTGCCACTCTTAAAGGCCAGATACCCTTTCTCAATTTCTTTGACGGCTTCCGCACTTCGCATGAGATACAAAAAATCGAAGCGATCGATTATGAGACTATGAAAAGCATGGTAGAGCCGCAATATATAGAACGTTACCGTAACCGGGCTATGCGGCCGGAAAAACCCTTTATTAAAGTAGGAGCCCAGAACCCGGACATCTACTTTCAGGGCAGAGAAACCGTTAACCGGTATTATGACCAGCTGCCGGCTGTTGTACAGGAATATATGGACAAAGTAGGTAAAGTTATAGGCAGAGAGTATCATCTCTTTGATTATGTCGGTGCTCCTGATGCGGAAAAAATTATTATAGCTATGGGTACCGGCAGTGAGACTATTCACCAGACTGTAAACTACCTGAACAAACAGGGAGAAAAAGTCGGTGCTGTAAAAGTAAGACTCTACCGGCCCTTTTCCGCTGAACACCTGCGTAAGGCCCTGCCTGATACTGTTAAAAAAATAGCGGTTCTGGACCGTACCAAAGAACCGGGATCCCTGGGCGAACCCTTGTATCTGGATGTAAAAACCGCTCTCGCTGACAAAGATATAACTGTAATCGGCGGCCGTTACGGCTTGTCCAGTAAAGAATTTACTCCTGCAATGGTTAAAGCGGTTTTTGATCACCTTGACAATAAATGTACTACCAATTTTACAGTAGGCATCAATGATGACGTTACCCATCTCTCCCTTCCTCTCGGAGAAAATCTGCATGTACAACCTGAAAGTACTACCAGTTGTATGTTCTGGGGTCTGGGGTCAGACGGAACTGTTGGCGCCAATAAAAACTCCATTAAAATAATCGGTGACAAGACTGACAAGTATGTACAGGGATATTTCAGTTATGATTCCAAAAAATCAGGCGGTATAACCGTATCCCACCTGCGTTTCGGCGACGAACCGATACAATCCCCCTATCTTATCCAAAATGCAGACCTGGTTGCCTGCCACAACCCTGCCTATATAGGACGTTATGATATGCTGGCCCCTCTGAAAAAAGGCGGCACTTTTTTATTAAACTCTGAAATCCCCAGTAATGAAGTATTCGAACATCTTACCGCAGATATGCAGAAAACCATTATTGAGAATAAAATAAAATTTTACAATATAAATGCCCTTGAAATTGCCAAAGACGCGGGACTGGGAAAACGCATAAGCACGGTTATGCAGGCCGCCTTCTTCAAAATATCAGGCATCATTGATGAAAAAAAAGCTATAACCTACATGAAAGAAGCAGTGGAAAAAACCTTTGCCAAAAAAGGCCGGGATATAGTAGAGATGAACTGGAAATGTATAGATAATGCTGCTGCGGGTCTGGAACAGGTAAAAGTTCCCGCCTCCCCCCCCTCCCAAAATTATAAAGCACCCCGGCTTATAGCTGACGACGCTTCTGATTTTGCCAAAAACGTAATCCAAAAAATTATGCACCGCAAAGGTAATGATATTCCTGTTTCCCAAATGTCCTTTGACGGCACTATCCCCAGCGGTACTACCAAACTGGAAAAACGCGGCATTGCTCCGGAAGTTCCGCACTGGCTGGCGGAAAACTGTATCCAGTGTAACCAGTGTGTGATGTCCTGCCCCCATGCAGTTATACGGGCCAAACAGATAGATCCTGATAATCTAAAAAACAAACCGGCTTCCTTTAATACAGTGAAATCCAAAGGCAAACATGAAAAAGAGTTTCAATACAAGATTCAGGTTTATCTGGAAGACTGTACGGGCTGCGGTGTTTGTATAGACGTATGCCCGGCCAAAACCAAAGCCCTGGAGTTCTCACCCATTGAAAAAGAGAGAGAAGCCGGTGAAAACGATAACCAAAAGTTTTTTGAAAAACTGCCGGAAAATGTACTGGACGGAGTCAAGGAAACCACGTTTAAAGGAGCCCAGTTCAAGCAACCGTTGTTTGAGTTCTCCGGCGCATGCGCAGGCTGCGGGGAAACGCCCTATGTTAAATTAGCTACCCAGTTATTCGGGGACCGCATGCTGGCAGCCAATGCAACCGGCTGTTCCTCTATCTACGGCGGCACTTTCCCCACTATACCCTACACTACCACCCCGGACGGCAGAGGGCCTACCTGGGCCAATTCCCTGTTTGAAGACAATGCTGAATACGGTTTCGGTATGCGCCTGGCAGTAGATAATAACCGGGAAATACTTAAAATATATACTGAGAGAGCTTTAAAACTCGGGGTAGATAATGAACTTAAAGAAGCCTTGGATAAATGTATGGAACTGTGGCAGGATACCTCTGAGGCAGCTTTTACAGCACAAACAGCCCTGGTTAAACCTTTAGAAGCAGCGCTGGACCAAGCTGATGGTGAACTGAAAACAGTATTGGCTAAAATAAATGAACTGCGGGATTATTTTGTTGATAAAAGTATCTGGATCATAGGCGGTGACGGCTGGGCTTATGATATCGGCTACGGCGGCCTTGACCATGTAGTAGCTGCCGGTAAAAATGTTAACATTCTGGTACTGGATACTGAGGTTTACTCCAACACCGGGGGGCAGGCCTCTAAAGCAACACCTATTGCCGCTACTGCCAAATTTGCCATAGCCGGTATGCGGTCTACCAAAAAAAATCTCGGCTTTATGTGCATGAGTTACGGCAGTGTTTATGTTGCCTCAGTAGCTATGGGAGCTAACCGGGCCCAGTGTCTGAAAGCTTTCCGGGAAGCAGGCAACTACAAGGGACCTTCAATTATCATGGCCTATGCACCCTGTATTGCGCATGGGATTGATATGGGCAAATCATCTTCCGAGATGAAAAAAGCTGTAGAGTCCGGCTACTGGCCGCTTTACCGCTTCAATCCTGAATTAAAAGCAGAAGGTAAAAATCCCTACACCTGGGAAACAAAAGAACCTAAACTGGCTTATCAGGATTTTATCAGGGGAGAGAGACGTTATACCTCATTGAAGAATACCGCTCCCCAGGAAGCTGACGATCTTTTTAAAGAGGCGGAAGCTGATGCTAAATCCAGAATGGATTTTTTCAAAAAAATAGGCCAGATCTGGGAATAGTTTATCAGCAAACCTTATTGCTGTCAGATTAATTATAATTACAGCTTAATAAAACAGAAAGCGAGCTGAACCAGCCCTCAGTATATGCCTGCTCTTAAAATAACCTGCAAGCGTGTAATTGAAAATAAAATTGACCCATGTAGTTATGCAAAAGCAAGGTTACCGTGACTACCCCTGTTTTCTAATTGATTTGCGGCTTTGTATGCAGTATATCTTTGAATTTTTTTTCATCCATAGGTTTAAAATAGATAAAACCCTGTATCTGGTCACATTTTTTCTCACGCAGATACTCATACTGTTCTTTGGTTTCCACTCCTTCAGCCACCACTGTATAGCCCAGGCTGTGGGATAGATTAATTATTGAGGAACAGGTGATAGTTGAATAAATATTATGATTCAGGTCTTTTATAAAGGAACGGTCAATTTTTATAGTATTAACCGGCATCTGAATAAGTTTGGAAAATGAGGAAAAACCCGTGCCGAAATCATCAATAGCTATCTTTATACCCAGATTCTGCAGTTTCTTAAGCACAGCCAGGCCTTTATCCGGATCCTGCATGGCTGTACTTTCCGTTATCTCAAGTTCCAGCCATTGCCCCTCTAATCCGGTCTCTGTCAGTATAAGAGAGATCTTTTCTACCAGATCAGGCTGTTGAAACTGCATAGGGGATACATTAACCGAGATAACCATTTTGTCCAGACCTGCTTCCTGCAGCTGTTTGTTCATCAGGCAGGCCTTTTTCAGTACCCAGTAACCGATATCGATAATAAGACCGTTTTTTTCCGCGATGGGAATAAATTTAGTAGGTGAAATAATTGTCTGGTTATCGCTTTTCCAGCGCAGCAAGGCTTCCATTCCGTTTATTTTATTGGTACGCAGATCAATTTTAGGCTGATAATTAATATAAAATTCATCATTAAGCAAGGCATCTTTAAGCCCGGTCTCAATCTTTATACGGTCTGCTTCCCTTTTAAACATCTCCCATTCAAAATTGTAAAACCGGTTTTTACCCGCTTTTTTTGCGGCAAACATAGCTATCTCTGCATGGGCAACAAGCTTTTCCGGTATTTTACTGTGTTCCGGATAAAAAGAGATACCTATACTGGCTGTAAGCTGAAATCTGTTATTGTTAATTATAAACGGCTCATTAATTATCTGTAAAAGTTTTGCCGCCCGCTTTTCAGCTTCCTCCCTGCTGTTCAATCCTGAAATAAAAAAAACAAATTCATCACTGGTAATGCGGGCCATGTTTTTAAAATTTTTTTCGCTTTTACGTAAACGCGTACCCAGTATCATCAGAATCCGGTCTGCGCTTTCGGAATCAGTTCTTTCATTAATTTTTTTAAAATTATCAAGATCCAGATATAAAACAGCTGCCGGCTTATCTTCATTTTTAAGAAAAAATTCCTTCATATTTATAATAAATATCCGTTTTTTCCCCAGTCTGGTAAGTTTGTCATAAAAAGAAAGATTAATCAGTTTGTTTTCCAGTACAGTACGGTTTCTTTTCTCCCGCAAACGGCGTTTATGCAAAAAAGCGTTAAGCCTGGTTAAGGCATTTCGCCTTTGTGAAAATAATAACAGACCGCCAAGCAGGATTGCTATGGTTACCGAGTACATAATATCAGGTTGTGTTATTCCGGGAGCAAGGTTCACTATAGCCACAAGTGTAAGCAGATAAACAATAATAAAATAAAAGAAAAAACGGGAGTTATAAAAAAAAACAAAATTCCAGATCAGGAAAGCCAGGGCGTTCAACATTGCTACCGTAGACCCGGGAGAGTAATACAGTTTATATATAAAAAATGAATTGGTAACCGGCAGCAAGAGCAGCCATAGTACAAGCTGCATTTTTCCGGCTGCTTTACTAAAAAAACAGATTACTATATTGATAATTAGCAGCAGCAAGCCGCCACTCCAGAAGAGTGTTTCTGAAGCAAAAAGGTTATAATTTATAAATTGCTGCCAGCTTAAGGATAAATAAAACAGAGTTAAAGTTATAACACTGTAAAGAGCAATATTAGCATTAATATTGCTCTTAATGGTATTTATATATCTTTTTTTTTTCATTGCCGCTTTAAAGATGCTTGCACACACCGCTTGGTTTTAGCCTGTTATTTAAATAAATTAATCCTCTTTTTTTACTATATCTATAATTATAAACGTTTTTATATACAATAGCAACTCTCTTTTCCACAATAAAATAATGATCAGTAAAAAATATTGCTGTTAAAAAATCCTTTGCTGTTATATTCCGCAGTTTCAGGCCTTTTTTAATTGTAATTTACTTTTATTATTCCTGAGCATAAATCTGGTAACCGGGTATGATATAAAAATCTTGGAACTTATTTCCGTATCATACCGTTCCGTAACATAGATTTCCTTGCCTTTTTTTTTAGTACCAAAATTATTATCATTTATATAATAGACCGCCTTGTTTTCCTGCACCAGTAAATCACGGTCATTAATAACATCTGTACAACGCCGGCCGCGGGTAATACCCTGCCGGGTATTTTCAGATATAATATGTAAAAGATTGTTAAAATAACGGCAAGGCTTGGGATAAAAATAATCAACCAGCCCCTGGTTAAGATTATCAATACAATGACTGAGACCAATAGTACCGGCTATAAGAGCAATAACCGGCCGCAAGTAGTCTACTGTAATTTTGTTTTCACACTTTTGTAAAATACGGTGATAGTTAGAGAAAGCACTGGAACCTGCCTTTTCCGGAAAATCGCCGTCCAGGATAACAAGGTTGTAATGATTGGTATCCAAAGCTTTAAAGGCATCTTTTAGATTATCCACATGGTCACTGGCTATTTTATGCATGTCCAGAATTTGTACATACATATCAGCGACCAGTTGGTTATCCTCAATAACAAGAGTCTTGTTTTTAGTAAATTTATTCTGTTTTCTGCGTTCCTTCATAACAATATGACCCGTTAACTAATTTTTTTACTTACGATTTTTTTTAATGCACGATATTTATGCAAACGATTTCATAAATAATATAATATTTTTTTTATTAATGCAAGTTTTTACAAAAAAAAAGCAGGTTTTTGGATTATTTATAGTCAAAAACAGCCAAAAACACAATATTTTTTTTATAATATTATTGCAATACCCTGCTTTAAATAACAAATGCGGCAGAAATCATGGTAAATTTTTAATACATTCCGTAAAAATAACAGCCGCAATGAAAAATAACAGCAAATATTTTTTATAATGAAAATAAATATAATCCTTATCATTTTACTCTTAAGTTTCAGCAATCTTGTAAGCGGCACCGTCTTGTTCAATAAAAAATTCAACCATAGTGAGCTGGAAATGGAACTGGGCCTTTATTACCTTCCCCTTGGTTATATTATTTATTTATCCGACGAGGAGATTCCCCGCGTGGATCCTGACAGTGAGAAAGGAGTTTACACCTATCTGCTGCGCCGTTTTTTTCAGCCGCGTTATCTGGTAGTGGAAGTAAGTACTTACCCCCTGCCTGTAACCGGATGGGCTTTACAGAGATTCGCGCCTGCTTTTTACAACCGGGCCAGAATAAAAGATATAAACCTTATAGAGAGTTTAACAGCTGTTTTTTATGAGCCCTGGGCAGCGGCTTTATTCCTGGGCAACCTGGCCAAGTTCAAACCAAAGCATGGCAGGAATACTGCCGGTAAAGCGTATATCGGCTTACTGGTATGCTACGGCAATTATTATTTAAAAGCCAACCAGGCTGTGGCTGACCACTGGCTGGAGATTGAGTACAAACTAAAAGGTGAACTGGAACAGGAAATAAAAACTTTGGCCTGGAGTTTCCGTCTGGGCACCAGGATTCATTTTAATAAAAATATCAAAGATACACTTTATCTCTCTTTTTTCCGGGACCGCACTGATTTTAACGATAAAAGATTTTCCCTTATCCGCAACACCTACTATGAACTGCGCTGGGATACGGCTTTTAAAAAGAAAAAACACAAAACCGCCTTCCATCTGATCAGACAAACTGTTATCATAGGTAAGAAATTTCCTGTAGAACTTAAAAAGCGTGATAAAAAAATTGCTTTTGCAATCAGCACCGGCATTGTCTGGGAACCTTATCCTGCTTATCTCGGCAGCCTGGCCCGCGGACTTACCCGCCATGATATTACGTTTATTTTTCAGCCTAAAGTTGAGTTTTAAAAAATAGTTAAAAAGCATATCAACTTTACAGGAGCACTTTTTTACCGCTGTACAATGGCCGGTCTGACTGTCTGTGTTTAATTAAAAATATATAAGGCAAAAATATGCTCTGGCGGTTTGTTTGCATAATAAAAACCATCAGGCTATAATTATATAATAATCTTTATAATATTCTATGATACTTAAATTAAATTCTGTTAAAACTGTTCTGTTAATATGCTGTCTATATATAATTATGCCCGCAGCCGGGAACACAGCATGGCAGGCAATAAAAACCATAAAAAAAAACCAGGCTGTGCTGGCCCGGCCATTACTGACTAATAAACCGGTTATTGCCCATTATATGACTGACATAATTCATTATAAAAAAAATACCAACGCTATTTTTATCCGCAACGACCTCTACTCACCGGGCGGCTATACAGCAGCTATGGGAGGCATTCATCAGTATCGCACTATGACTTCTATGCACAGAGATTTATATCTTGCTGACTTAAAAAAGGCCGCGGCTCTGGAAATGCATGCCGCTCAGGAACTGGGAGTAGACGGTTTTCAGTTTTACTTTCCATGGGTACCGCAGCGTTCTTTTTTTTCCAATTATGTAAAAATCATTACCGCTTTTTTCCAGGCAGCTGCCGCCCAAAAGCTTGATTTCAAACTGACTCTTTGTTTCGCTCATCCGAGTCAGGGTACAGAAAAAACCAAAATAACCATTTACTCCGAAGCTGTGCGTTCCCTGTTAAAAAAAACCAAAGACTCACCCAACTGGCTCAAAACACCCGATAACCGTTATATTTTCTTTACCTGGGTACCGGGCGGCCTGCCTGATGCTGTGGAAAGCCAATGGGAGATTGGGGGTTCCACCAGACTCGTAAAAGAGGTTGCCCTTTCCTACAAACGCCTGGCCCATGCCTGCGGTATAGATATAGCTTATGTAATGCACCTGCAGTGGTTTAACCCCGGTTATGTTAATGCCCTGCTTGATTATTTTCCCGCTGTATGGGGCTGGAGCGATATTGATCCTGAGAAAAGCGCTTCCCAATGGGAGGAGGTTGCTGAGCTGTGTGAAGAGAGAGAACGGGACTATACCCAGACAGTTATGTGTGATTTTTACGGCTCCAAATTATTTGATACTACCCAGGGCAATACCCTCCTGTTTGATCCGGATAAAATATTAAAGCTGGGTATGGATAATGTGGTCCGCCACTGTAATCCCATGCAATTATCGCGCGTTTTCCGCCTGCAGCTGAAAAGAGCTGTTAAACTTGATGCCAGTATGATCAATGTTGCTACCTGGAATGACTATCCGGAAGGACATCACCTTGCGCCGGAAATAAACCATAACTTTGGTTTTGCCCTGCTGCTTAAACATTATAAAAAAAGATGGCAGCAGCACGAACCTGATACTAATGAAAAAGCTGTTGTTTTTTTTAAAAAATATCACAGCTCAGTCAAACCGCAGTATTTTGATATTGATTATGTACTGAAAAAATATCCGGAAAATGAAAAATATGATGACTTTATTGAAATAGTAACCATTCTCCAGGACCGGGCTGATCTTTACTTCCGGGGAGAAAAAATAGCAAGAGTAGGCCGGGGACTGGAAGTTACCCGTATACCAGCCTCTCCCGGCCTGGTTAATATCAGACTGGAACGTGATGATAAAATATTTATCCGTCTCACAGCACCGGAATGCATTACCGCTAAACCATACCGGACCGACAGGTTAACTTATGCTTACTCCAGTGAATGGGAAAAGATATACCACAATATCTACGGCGAGCGCTGGATCAAAATACAAGGTGAATACATGAAAGGCAGGCGCGGCATTCCCAACTGGAAAAAAAGAAGCCGGTTCTGGATGAAATAATACCAGAAAAATAAAAATTATTTCCCGATTGCAGATATTAAGTGTTATATTTATAAAAATATAAATATATGTTATAGTAAGATAGTAAAAAAAAAATGCGTTATTTATTATTATCTGTTTTTTTATTCAGCGTAAGCTGTATGAATGTTTTTAATCCCAAAGACAAACAAACAGCTGCTGCGGAAAAGCTTTCCGAGCTGCACACCAGGGAAGAGATTATGCGCTACGCCGAGTCTATGATGCTGCTGGAAAACTATTCCAACGCAGTTAAAGCTTATGAAAAGGTTATTGACAATAATATTCTTGATGCCCAGGCCCGGGTTATGGCCTCGATCGCTGTCCTGAAACGGGATCAGCTGCAGGTTACCAATACTCTTTTAAAAATGATAAACGCATATAAGGCAGACAGCAATATTTTTACCGTATTTATTAATGACTTGAACAGTAATCCTATCTTCAGTTCCAACGGCGCCCTTTATAAAGTTACTGATTATCTTAACCACCACCGGTACAGTGTTTTCTACGGCGATTGTGATAACAGTATCCTAACCAATTCCATTGACCTGTGCTACAATCTACTGCTGAGCAGTGTTTTACTGCTGCCTGCCAGTGTTTATGATTCTGACGGCGATTTCCATTTTAACGAAACCAATGAGTATCCGGAAAACGGCGGTGATTTTTTAATTTATATTGACGACAATACTCCGTTGGAGGTAAATTATGATTACAGCATACTTACCAATGAGATTGATAATTCCCGCCGGATTATCACCAGCAATTTTAATACTATGACCAATTTTACTTCTACCAATTTTGATTTTACAGCTATGGATAACAGCCTGCAGCAAATACATGATGATACAGTGGAGTTCACTCTGGAACAAATGTACAATATAAATATTTACGGTAATTTTACAGTTATTGATGAGTGCATCGACCGGCTGGCTTTTACACTGTCCAACCTTGATGTCATAACCAATCTAACCAATATCTATTTTGAAACCAGGGAGGAATTATTAACCAATGCCGGGGTAGAAAATGCTTCCAACCTGCTTTCCGGCATACCGCTCAATAACTGCCATGTTGAGCTTAACGGCCAGCAGACTTTTGACACCAATAAGGGATTGTCTACTTACAACTTTACAACCTGGCCTGATTTTTACAGTGTACAGGCTACCAATACTCATCTGCAGGGCTACCTGAAATTAATGTACGAGTCCTACCAGAGCCTTACTGCTTATCCGACCAACTCTGCCGATTTCAGCAATTATCTAACCAACACTTTTTATAAGCAGATTGACGGTTTCTCTTCCAACTATAATGATTTAAGTAATAATTTTACCAATCTTTTATGATATTTTTAAAAAAAATTATTATATTACTGCTTGTAATCTTAAGCTATACGCCTGCTTTAAGTGTTAAATACAACCCGCTCAAACGTAAAGACCTGCGCTATTACTCAATGGGGGGAGCCTATACTGCTCTGACCGGGCATAAACTAATGGCTTACTATAACCCGGCTGCCTTTGCTTTTAACTACAAAAAAAAACGCCATTACCGGGCAGAGTTGTATGAAGATTTCAAAGAAGTAGTAGTCAGGGAAAAACAGCGTTATTTCTCGCCCTTCAGCCTGGATATGAAATTCGGCAGTGACTATTTCCAGGATGATGTACTTGCTTATATAGCCGGAGGTAATATGCGGGCTTTTATAGCATCCTACGATAAAAACAAACTACTCTCTTTCCTGGGATTTCATCAGGAATACAGTAATATTAAAACCAACACCACTGAAGGCATTATAGAGCTGCTTGATGAAAATATATATCTCAAATCAGCAGTAAATATGGAGCTGCTGCATTACTCCACTAAAAACTGGGCTGCAGCCATGGATCTGCTGGTTGACATTGAAGTAAAAGCCTTAAACTCCTACGGCCTGCCCCCGCTTAATCTCCCCCGTATAAATATAGTAGTTGATAATATAAACTATTTTGCCCTCGGATTTGAACTGCCCAGACCGCACAACATGGCTTTGGGCATTACCGCCAAAGTTTTTGAACGCGTAGCTATCGAGGCTGATGATGCCAATAAAGCAGCTGCCTTATTTGATTTTTATACCAACAAACATTACACCAATACGGCTGATTCACTGGTTAGCGCAGTTAACCGCAACTTTTTTAAATTTATAACGGGTCAGGAAAAGGTGGAAATTTACGGAAACTTTTTACACGCCGGCACCGGCTTTGGTTTTGATATAGGCTGGATGTACCGGCCCCGTTCCCGTTTCTATCTGGGAGCCATGCTTAACAATGCTCCGGCTGCTATTAAATGGATCAATGGTTCTTTTAAATTTTTTCCGGCTACCATGGATATCGGCTGTTCCTACCAGTTTAATTTTAATCTGCTCGGAATATTTAAAAAGCCTCTGGTAGCTGTCGGGCTGAGTGATATCTTTGATATCTATGATCACCGTTTTTTCAAAAAAGTAAATTTTGGTCTGGAATTTGCCACTCTGTTTGATTTTATGAAAATACGTTTGGGTCTGCATCATGGTTTTACCTGCTACTCGGTCAGTAAAGACATAAACCTCTATGAATTGCGCAAGGTTCCCTTTATCAAACTTTTTTTTCCGCAAAAACTTTTTAAACCATTATCTTTTTTTCAGCTCATCGCCAATAAAAGATTTAACTACGAGGGTTTTCTTGATTACTACCGGCGTAATATTATAATGTGGCTCGGCTCCCTGACAATGCGCGGGCTTTCCGTATTGAATTATCACATTGAAGCCGGGATCTACGGAGAAGAGATAAGTGAATATCTCGGTACAATGAAAAATTATAACTTTATGTTTAATATTTCCGCTGATATGGTTTTTTAAATTATGAAAAAAATATTTTTACTGTTTCTGTTTATTACAAAAATTTATTCTGTTTCAGATAAATTTTATGATTTCCAGTCCTTCTCTACAGCCGGCTATCTGGGTATTAATAAATTAAAAAGATTCGGGGAAAGCAGCAATACTTTTAAAAAAACAGATTACGCTGCCGTAAGCAAATACACTGTAAAACAAAACCATAATTTAAATGATATTATAGAGATATCATATTATGCTACTAAAATTAATTTTAAAAACCGTACTGTTTTTCATAAAAATTATTTTGTTATGGGACTTTTACGTAAATACCGTATTACCTTGCCTGAGTTACCTGAATTTCAGCCGGTATTGGCCGGCGGCTTTAAAATAAAAGGTTACCGGAGTAAAAAAATAAAGTCGAATGACTTTTATAACCTGCTGGTACCGGCTTATAATTTTACTTTTACTTCCGGTTCCAGCAACAGTAATATTGAGTTCAAATACAAGCCGGTACTGCGGGGGGTAGGCATGAATTTTAACTTTAACATTGGTTTCAGGATTCAACCGCATAAATATTTTTATTTTACCACCATGGCCAACTATGATGCAGCTGTAGAATACAATTATGTTAAAATAAAGTACCACAGTAAAACCAATATTGAAAAATATTCCAATTTTAAAAATACTTTTTTTCTTAACCAGCGCCTTGGTTTTACAGAGACACTGGCCTGGGATCTCCCTCTTATAAGACCCTATATAAGTTATAACGGCTACTTTACCTTTGAGCAGACTATAGACAAACGCTATAAATTCAACTATCCCTTTAACCACCGTTTTTATATAGGCATTACTTTTAAATTCTCGCTTTTTATTTTCGGATAATTACCGTTTGCCGGCAGCTGCAGGCTCGTACCGCGGTTATATTATTCTGTTAGCACATCAACAAAACCGGCTAAAAGATTAACAGCAAAAAAAGCTGAACCCGGCTTACCGGAATGAGGTGAGCGTTTTCTTAAATAATCATTTATTTTAGAACCGTTATGTTTGTATTTGTTTTTGTATTTAAAATTCATCACATCACGTACTACTCCCCTGCTGGTGCGGTGAATAATATAAACGGTATCGGCAGCGGTTACTTTTTCCACCAGCGCCACATGGGTAATACCGTCATCCCATTTCCGGTTGCGGTTGCGGTCATAGGTATTCGCAAAAAAAACAAGATCGCCGGGGCGCGGTTTACGTTTATCAAATGACCGCCACTTTTTATGTTGAAAACTGTCATAAAGAGCGGTAGTAATACTGGCGGAACGGGTATCAGGTTTGATGGCCCGGGCCAGTTTGATGCCGGCACTGTAATAACAGGCCATTACCAGACCGGAACAGTCAAAACGAAAACTTCTTTTTCTGACGCGCAGCCGGCCGCGGCGGCGGCCCAGAAAAGTACGCGCCTGTTTAATTATTCTGTTTCTGATCTGTTTAATTTGATGCACTTCACTTTTATCAGGTACACTGTTTACCGACAAAATAAAAAGCAAAATAAAAAACAAAATTTTTTTAATCTTTTTAAATTTAAACATAACATATTCTATCAAAATTTATAAAAAATAGCAAAAAAATAACTGCCCAGGCCTTTGTTCAGCATGGCCGCGGAAAACATAGAATAGCCACGGTAGACCCGCTCCTGCATACTGCCGCTGGTCAACTTCCACCTCAAGTGCCGGGTTATACAAATATTTGCCAGGGCCTTCTCTGCCTTCTCTTTGGACAAAAATGCATATTAGCATAAAAAGTTAAACTGCTGGTGCAGCAGACATTTATCAGCATATACAGGTTATAATTAGTCAATGCATAAATTAAAACCCACGCCTTTTACTGACCAAAATAAAAAACCGACTGTTTTTATCAACCAAGACAGTAATATCTATCAAAATACTGCCCGCGTTCTTGAAAATATAGACCTGTCCCCGGCAGCAGGAAAAAAAGTAATGCTCAAACCCAACTGCGGCCGTATTGCCCGGCCCGGATCAGGAGTTGTTACCCATCCCGATGTAGTGGCTGCAGCCATTGACGCTTTTCAAAAAGCCGGCGCTACAGTAAGCATCGGCGAAAGTCCTATTGCCGGCGTAAACACCTTACAGGCTTTTAAAGCTGCCGGCATAGCTGATGTAGCTGCCAGACGTAATTGCCCTCTCTTAGATATGGACAAAAGGAGATATATCAGTGTAGATATTCCTGACGGTATTGCTGTAAAAAGATTAAAGGTATGTCCTGAAGTACCTGAACACGATTTGATCATCTCTGTTCCGGTTATAAAAATGCATATGCATACCGGAGTTACTATGGCGGTAAAAAACATGAAAGGATGTCTGTGGCGCCGCAGCAAAGTCAAACTGCACATGCTTCCTCCTGTTAAGGGTTACGCTGAAAAATCACTGGATATAGCTATCTCGGACATGGCTACAGTATTACGGCCGCATTTGAGTATTATAGACGGTCACTACTGTATGGAAGGGCTGGGGCCAAGCGCCGGCAATGTTAAAAAGCTTAACCTGGCCCTGGTGTCAGCCGACCCTTTTGCTGCTGATACTGTAGCCTGTGAGCTTATCGGCCGCCATGCCGGGGATATAGCTCATCTGCAATTAAGCAGCCGACGCGGGTTTGCGGTTACGGATCTGCGGAAAATAAAAATTTATCCGTCCAACTGGCAGCAGTTTAAAAAAAAACTGGCTCTACCCCCGCAGAACATTGATGTTAATTTTCCCAATATTAATATCCTCGATAAAAATTCCTGCAGTGCCTGCCAGTCCACCCTGCTGCTTTTCCTCAAAAGGTACGGCAATGAACTTTTTGACTATTTTCCCAACCAGAAAAAACTGCATATCGCTATTGGTAAAGGCCACCAGGAACTGCCGGCAGGAACGCTCTGCATAGGCAACTGTACCGCAGCTCACCGCCATAAAGGTATTTATGTTAAAGGCTGCCCCCCGGTAAGCAGCTCTATCCTGAAGAAAATAAGCGGCCGGGAAAGCAACGATGTTTTTGACGGAAAAAGCACTATTCCGGATAAAGATAAATAGTCAGAGTAAACCGTAACATGCTGCATCTCTCTCCAGGGCCTGCTGCTTTGTAAGTCACCCAATTTCGTCTGTCTGCTTTTTGCCCATGGTTTTCTTTCCGCCTACCGGAAATTACGCCTACAGATTATAAAAATAAATTATATACTTACCGTTTATTTTTCCTGCATGGCTATTCCCTGAAGAGGACGGAAAAAACGGAGCTCTCCTGATACATGATCTGCAAAATCACGTTCAGTAATAATAACTTTTTTTGCTTTTTTTACTGACTGATGCGCTATTTTCCATTTCAATCCGCTCAGGTGTTCATAGAGTACGGAAACATGACTGGTGATACGGTAAGGTTTTCCATTAACCCGAAAAACACAGCAGAAATAAAGAACTATATCTCCTGGTTTCAGTTTTGCTTTTTCCGGGTAAATTCTTTTTCCGTAAACCGGAGCAGATATATCCGCATGCTTTTTTATTTGAGCCGCTGTTTTAAGTTCACGGGGCAGGCGGGGATCATCCGGGCCGACAGTATCATGCGGCGTCCACATAGCACCGTAAATGGCAAAAAATTCCTTAACCAGATCCTCACAGTCACCGTTTCTGACCCTCTTACCAATATTTTTCCGTATAAACTGAACCATTTCTTTATTGAGATATTTTTTTTCAGGCAGAAAGCCGGATTTAAAATTGACTGTAAAATCAGCGCAGTGATTGCGGAAGTTTCCGTCGGTTCCTGGATATCCGAATACTTTAATTATGTATTTACCCTTTCCATAAGGCGGCCGTACTTTCCAGCTGAACCGGTTGTTATGAATATATCCTGCTTCATAGGCATATTCAGAAAGCCCGGCTGAAGAGTTGGAAAGTTCCAATACAATGATATCATAGGTTGTTCTACCGTTTATTTTAAGCAGGCTGTCTGTTTCAGAATCAATAACTCCCAATCTCAGTCTGTAATTCTGCGCACCGTAATGATAAGAGATATCCGCCGGTTTCCCGTATCCGGCCGGAATCTTTTTCCGGGCATTAATTTCAAATTCGTAATAAGGTTCATTATCGATTATACCCGGAGTTTCGGTTCCGTAAATATAAATAAAATATTTTCCCGGGCCATGTCTCAATAAATGCCGGAATTTAAACACCCCGTTTTTTTTCATCTCCGGAAATTCATCGCAGAAATAACCGTCCTTGGCTGAAGTAAGCCATATATTCCGGATTTTTGATTGGCCGGTGATTTCCAGTTCATAAGGCCAGTTTTTTGCAACAGGATCTATTGTGATCGTTTGTGCTGCATTCTTTTTTCCCTGGGAAACAACGGTATCATAATTATAATCTCCGGGCAGTGCTGCAGAAGCTTTTAAAATCAAATGACCTATAATACTGATCGACCCCGTATCATCAGGATATTCACCGTAAGCGGTTATCTCATATAAACCGGGTCCGTGTTTTGCCGGAATCCGGCAGGAATGCCTGTTTCCTGATAAAGATAAAGCTGATACCTTGAATTTTTTATCACTTTTCAGCTGTTTGACATGATAAGAGATTCTTTTGCAGGACGATACCCCTTTCAGTAAAAAATCATACCGGTTATTAAATTCCACCGGTTCAAGTTGAAAATAGTTTCTGCTTTTATGCCCTTCGGAAAAATAATATTGAAAGGGAACAGTATAATGCCCCTTGTTTTTTTTACTGTTCAGTTTAAATTCCGACAATATCCAAAACGTATCACTTTTTGCGGATTTTTTAACAAGCACATTTGCCTTATACTCACCAGGGCCGTACGGAAAATAGACTTTAAAGGAAAAATTGCCTTTTGCATCCGGTTTGGTGTAATAATTTTTTTCAGGCAGGGCTGTCCCCTCCTTATTTAAGGAAACTTCAATCTGATAACCCTGGCTTTTGCCTCTTAAAATAAAAAAAGTAAATTCGTTTTTTGACGGTACTTTTGTAAAAGTCAGATCAGAAGGGTCCTTGACCCACATTTGGGGTGAAATTTTTTCACCGGAAACATGAATAATCTGACAAAATAATAAAATAATGATTGTAAATTTTTTCATATCCTGCTCCTTTTATACCTGATGTTTTTTATTTTTAACAGCAATGCTAAACTATGCCATCCGGATAGTAACTCAATCCTTGTTTTACATTATTATTTGTTATCTGTTTTTCTGTCAGTATAATTTATACATTGCAAATTTATAAGTAGTCTTTTTTCATCCAAAAATTGCGGGCTATCTAAAATCCCGCCTGAAGATATTATATTCTATTCTTCCTGAATTGTCAAAAATTCCCAAATACGGGGTGTGAATTTTCATTCCTGTAAAAGTTACACAGAGAGCCGCTGAGAATCGCA
>CAZFAK010000021.1:0-21391 GCA_964517045.1 uncultured Spirochaetia bacterium
AGAATTTTTTTTCTTTTCTGGTAGTAGCATACCTGATACCGCGTTCAGCTTCTCTGGAGCGGCGCCAATTATCATAAAGGATACGCTGTGTAAAGGAGCCGGGACATACTTCACAGTCATTATCCATAATAAACCGGCGGAGATTATAGTTGCCTTCATTATGAGCCAGATTGGCAAAAAACTCGCCGGTCATATAAATCAAAGGCAGATGGATTTTTTTCCTGGCTACAGCGGCGAACATTTTGCCTGCTTTTTTTAAAGCCCGGGGAATTTTAAATAAATAAAACCGGCTGACAAAAGCCTGCATTAACATTTTTTCAGCCTTATCCACTATTGCCAGCGCTTTCTTTTTATCTACCGCGTAAGGGCGCAGAGCGCACTCGGCAATATGCAGTATATCAGCAAGCACAATAGCAATTAACATGTTTATACGGAAATTAAGATTTAATTTGAAAGCGCTGCCCTTGGGCAGAGGTTCCTGGAAAGTATCAGAGGAAAAGATAATCATACGGAAATTTTTAAAACCGGCGGAATTGAGAGCCTTAAAATATTCCTGCGGATACATGCCGTACCGGCACGGACCGCATTGCCCCCCCCCGCCCAGGAATATGTAACGCTGGACAATCTCTTCCTTGGAAAGACCGGTAGTTTTTTTTATTTTCATAAGGTTGCGTATAAGACTGCCGGAAGTGAAATACATGGGATTACACTCCATGCGGTTGCCGTATTCTTTGCCCCAGCGTACATCCTCCAGGATATGATCTCCCATATCATAATAATTATAACCTTTTCTTTTCAGGTAGGCGCCGAGAAACAGTGATTTGCGTCTTTCCACAAAATTATACATTATGGTTACATCTTTTTTATTTTTTTTAAACCAGGGTTTGTTCTGATATCCCTGCCATTGTTTCTGTTTTATAAATTTAGGGGGTTTAATTTTATCTTCAATCATAAACCGGCTACTTTTTGTTTCAGTTTTTTTTCTTCAAGTTTCAAAAAATATTCTATAGTTTGAATGCGTATTTTAATAGTAGCGCCCGGTTTGTTTTGATCAATATCATGAAACAGAAAATGGGGAGTAGCAGAAGCGTCAAGTATGTTATCAATATAGGAATAGGTGGGCGCATCATGACCGCACTTAAAACTGCTGTAATCAATAACAGCCAGATTGGGATGGCGGGCTGCAATTTTAGCTGCCCATATTTTTAAATTGGTATTACGGTTGAAATTTCTTTTCCATACATCCCTTATGTTATATACATCCCTGTCAAACATTTTTTCTTTACCGAAAAGTATATTTAAAAAAACGGGATCAGAGGGCAGAGATTCGATACACATGATGGGGAAGCCGCGTAGTTGAAACTGATCCTGTATCTCATGGTTTAAACCGGGGTCATGATGGTAGGGATGGCCCAGTACCAGGATACCTATTTTATCTTCATCTACTAAACGATTAAGAATAGTTTTGCCCCGTTTTTGTAAAGAAGTACGGTAATAATCCTGAGCCTGCAGCCCCTGCCATACGGCCCAGCTGTTTTCATGCGAGGTTATTTTAAGCCGGTCTTTAAAGTATTCAAATAACAAACCTTCCAGTTCTCGCGGTTTATCCATTCTTACCAAAGGTTTCCAGTAATCCACGTTATAGTCGGCAAAATAATCATGCTCGCGGGTAAAAACAGCATGTACAACTTCCGGGGTTCCCATCTGTATAACACAGGCACAGTTGCCCAGGGTATTTTTAACAGTTGATTGCAGGTGTGTGATAATCGGAAAACAGATATGGGTGACGTTTTTTTTAGCGAGCAGATTGTAAATATGGGCAGGAGCTACTTTGGCCGGAAAACATGGATCTATAGCCCCCCATTTATTACCCGCATTCCACAGGGAAGAACTGGTGTAATCGCTGTAAATAATATTTTTAATGCCCAGCGTTCTGAAATAGGTGGAAAAAAAAGGTGTATAGAGATAATTATTCAGCAGGCGGGGGATGCCTAATCTTATTTGCGCGCGTTCGCCTGCTGCCCGGGCAGAGGAGCGCTGAAACCTTCTGGTTTTAAAAAGATTATTCTCGAGAAAACTTTTATAAGGGGGCAGCTGCAGTTGCCTGAGCGGTGTACCTGCTTCGGGTAAGGGAGTGAAACTAAAATAGGAGAAAACCTCCCGGGCTGCGTCTTTGACCAGATTGGGATATTTCTGCTGCATGTTTTGTCGCAAAGCTCTTTTGCTTTGCATATCATCAACAGTCTCGGATGCTCCTTTTTCGCAATTGTAACCGGATATGTGGCGAATTTGTTCACCGGAATTGGTTGTAATATCAATAAAAGTACGGGGACATCGGTTGGAGCAGAAGCGGCAGCGTGTAGTAGCATTGTTTTTGACTGTAAAAGTGACTTTGGCTGCTTCTTGAAAACCCGGAAAGGATGATTTTTTTATATGATGGTATTCTTTAACTTCAATGGCAGCACCCACAGCACCGCATATATCAGCATGGCGGTGAACGTTAACTACAGCGTCCGGTACGCGGTCCTTGATATAATCCACCTGGGCTTTAACTGCTGCCAGGTTTTTTTGTGTACCTCCCTGCAGAATTATACGGTTGCCAAACTGGGAGATATTGGTATCCTGTACAACATAGTTCCAGATGTTTAGAGGTAAAACCAGGGCCAGGCCGGCCATTATCTCATTTTTACTCCATCCCAGCTGCTGGAAATTTACTTTATCCTGCTCCATAAAAACAGCGCAGCCGTAGTTAAACGCCGGAGCTTTCTCCGCCCGGAAAGCATGTTCTGCGTATTGGCTGATAGGTATGTTAAATTGTTCAGCCATGCTCTGAAGAAAATAACCATTGCCGGCGCTGCACTGTGTGTTAAGTTTAAAATCAACTACTTTGTCATGTCTCATAAACAGAACTTTAATATCCTGGCCGCCGACATCGCAAATAATATCAGTTTGACCGTAGAAAAAAGTGGCGGCCCGCATGTGGGCAACAGTCTCTACTACAGCTTTGTCAATAGCAAAAGCTTTTTGCAGAATATCAGCAGCGTAGCCGGTAACAGCACTGGCTTTGATTTTAAGTTTGATATTTCTGTTTTGAAAATGGGCGTGCAGTTTTTCCAGCATTTTCCGGACATCGATTATAGGATTGCCCTGGGAGAGTATATAATCTTTATAAAAAGGTTTATTGGCGCGGTTAAGTAAAACCAGTTTGGAGCTGGTTGAACCGCCGTCAATGCCGAGGAAACATTCCTGCACAGAATTGTTTTTTAAATCCGGTTCTGTAAAAGCAGGCAGTGCATACTTTTTTCGGAAAGATTTTAATTCTGCCTGGGAAGAGACAAGACCTTTACGGGAGGAGTTGTGCCGGGAAATTTTTTTAAGCCGGCCGCTTTTGATATATTCATCAAGTTTGGCTGTTCCCCGGAAAAGATGCTCCGGTTCTTTCTGTTCATCATGAATGCTGGCGTACAGTTCCTCTTTTTTTTTACCGAAAAAAACAGCGCCAATAGCAGCAAAATATTGGGAGTCATCCGGAACGTATATAAGCTCTTCCAGAGGAGCGTCTGCCGGCTGCCATTTGTGCAGCTGCCATGTAGCCGGGATCTCGCGCCGCCATATCTCGGGAATGGCTTTTAAAAAAGTATGGGGACCGCCCAGGAGTAAAACCCTATCCTGCAGCACATTACCTTTTACCAGTACTTCCAGGTTTTGTTTAACAATGGCATTGCAGAGGGACAAAAATATTTTATAGGGATCAGCACCGGATTTTAAAAGACCTACTACATCGGTTTCGGCAAAAACACCGCATTTAGCAGCAACGTGATAGGGTGTTTCTTCTGTAAAAGATAGAGTCCCGGCCTGCCGGGCAGTCATGCCCAGTTTGGCAAGGATCTTGTCAATTGTGGCCCCGGTACCGCCGGCACATTTGTCGTTCATAAAGGTCATTGTATTTTTACGGCCGCTTTTATCTTTTTTCCAGATAATGACTTTGGCGTCCTGGCCTCCCAGTTCCACTACTGATCCGGTATCAGGATATAACGACTCTACCGCGTAAATTACAGCATTAACTTCCTGTATATAAGAGGCGTTTATATAAGGAGCGATACTGCGTCCCCCGCTGCCGGTTATATAATTGGTCAGGATACTGCCGGAAAATTTTTGCTTGATATCAGTCAGAAAGTCGCGTACGAGTTCAGACTGTTTGGCATTATGTCTTTTGTAATCTTTCCACAGAATATTATTATAGTTGTCTATAACTACAGCTTTGACAGTGGTAGAACCGACATCTATTCCTGCCTGAATTTTAGAAGGTATTTCCA
This sequence comes from uncultured Spirochaetia bacterium, assembly GCA_964517045.1. GTDB lineage: Bacteria > Spirochaetota > UBA12135 > COTS27 > CAZFAK01 > CAZFAK01. Next base: position 4,317 of record CAZFAK010000021.1, read on the forward strand.
TATATTACCTCTTCGGATGCAAACAAAAAGTTTAACATACTTATAATAATTTTTCATTAAAGATTACCTCAGGATGACCTGGGTACCGGATATGGTAAATGATATATAATCCTGAAAGCATGTAACCCTGATCATATTATTAGTTGCTATAGTGAAATCCGGTATGCAAAAAGATTGAATTTTTCCATATTTCATTATAATATACCTGTATATTGAAATAATATAAATGCTTTATAAAAAACCAGAAAAGATTAAAGATATATTTTCCGTATTTTTTACTGTTACGCAGACAAACTGTCTTAAGCTTACTTTTATATTTTTGCTTATACTGGCTGCGGTTAATCTGGGTCTTGTCTACCTGACTTCCCGGCTTATCTATCCGGGCATAGGGATAGCTCTGCTTGTTTTCATTGATATCTATCTTTTAACAGCTTTTCAGACAGTTATTTCCGCTAACCTGGACATTTATATCAGTAAGCAAAAAAGTATATCATTTACTGATTTAAAGGATTTGCTTAATAATAAAAGTTTTTACCTGCTTGCGCATCCTTTTTTACTGCTTCTATTTATAGTGGTTTCTTTTTTGCTGGTCTCCCTTGATTCTATCATACTTAACATTCCGGTAGCCGGTCCTTTTATTTACAGTATTACTTTTATTGTATTTTTTCTTTTTGGTATTTTTTTCATAGTAAATATTTTACTGGCAGCAGCATCTATGCAGCTTTATCCCAGCCTGCTGGCTGAGCGGGAGATTAAACTCACAGACCTTTATAAAGAGCTGGGGAAGATATTTTATTATTCCTGGCCCAGACTGATATTGGCAAATATTATACAGCTGTTGCTGACTCTCTTTTTTACTCTTGTGAGTATAGCTATGACAGTCGCTGTATTTTTTCTTATTATTAAACTTACTGCCTATTTCAGGGATTTCTCAGCTGACAATGAATTAATCTACCTCTTTAACAGTTTTCCGGGAGGTGAAAGTATCATCAGTTTTCTCGCGGCAAAAACCGGTATGAGTATTTTCAGTAATTATCATGTAGCTTATTTGCCCCCTTCCTACAGGATAGCTGGTTTTTTTCTCGGTGTTAATTTGTTTCTGGTATCTATTCTCACTTTTACTTTTAGTTTTGCCTATTCTGCTGTATCAAATTATTACACATATCATATTACCAAGAAAACAGCTGATTTTAAAAATGAGATGTAATTTTTTTCAAGCTTTTATTTTTTTTTTAATTTGTCTTTTGCTTTTGTTATCCTGTCGGTCAGGCAAAATTTATCCGCGGCTTGATCTGGAGAAAATGAAAAGTGAAAAACTGGTTTTAAATAATAATATACCTGTTTTTTTAAATAAACATAACCTGTTTTCCGGCTATACTGCTGTCACAGTGCGTATTACTTTGCCGGCCTATGGCTCTTATCCGGCTGCGGCCCTCCCGGTTCTGGCGGAAAACTGTCTTATAAACAAAGATGCACATAAAAACCACAAATTGCTGGATATTGAATATAAAGCAGGAGTAAAACTGGTTTCCGCATCAGGCAATAGGTATATTTTTCTCTCGTTACTGGTACCTGCCAAAGGTTTGGTTCAGACTATGGTATGGCTTAAAGAACACTTTGCCTATTTACGGAATATCAGCAGCAGGGCAGTTGACCGGCAAAGAAAAAGTCTTACCAGAGGGCTGTCATCCCTGGAGTATCTTTATAATAAAGCAGCGCGTCAGGCCTTTGGCAGCCGGGCCTATATCACTCATACGGCTGCGCTGCAGAATATCAAGCTGCCTGAAATCAAAAAATGGATACAGGATCTGTTTTATGCTGATAATATGAGCTTGTTTATTTCCGGTAATATTAAAAAAGCAGCTCTGGCGCGCGTATTAAACAATTCCCTTGCATTAATTCCTGCCAACCCGCAGGGCAGCAGACTGTATCAAGCCTCTGCGGATAATGCTTCAGTTAAAAAGCACAAGACCCGTCTGCATACTGTATATCTGGAAAATATGCTGGAATACAACAATATGGCGCTTTGCCGTATAAAACTGAACGCGGCGGGCAGAGCTCTTGTTGCTTTCAGGGAAAAAATGGACAGCCCATCTCTGTATAAGAAGCAGGATGATAATTATATATATCTTCTGCTTGACAGCTCAGCCGCTGCTTATTTTAAAAAACTTACCCGGCTTAACAAATCTGCTTTTACCAGAGTGCAGGGAGAAATATTAAATGAAGTCAAAGAGCATTACAATGATCCTTTACAAAAAGGTCTTACTTTTTTTAAAAGTTATTATCCGGAACAATTCAATTTTTATAATTTCATCCGTAATCTTGATAAAAGTGATTTGCTTAAACTGAAAAACGATATTTTATGGGAGGAACATAAAATAAACATTCGTATCTCTTCCCAGGATGAGCCGGTAGCAGCTGCTGAAACCAGGCTGCTAAATATCCAGGGGCTGAAAGTTTCCGGGCATAACAGAGAACCGGCTTTTGATGAGATGTTTTTTTTTTGTCCTCATCCGCCTATCTGAACAAATACTTTCATCTTCTTTTGCTGCGTCTGCAAAATGCTTTAACCCAAAAACAGCTTTTATACCGTTTAATTTTTGAGCAGGGACATTTAAAGATAAAATATCCTGTTAAAGACCGCCGTAAATTTTTTTCTGTGCTGACAGCTATGTATAAGGCAGCTACTAACACTCTGCCGGCTGCAGTTGACAACCGGGTGCTTCAAAATTCATTTCAAAAAAAATATGAACCTTTTATAAATAAAAAGTTTTTTATTAATGTAGACGATAAAAAAGTTAACAAATTAATAAAAGAGGGTGGCTCTTTTCAGCCTGAGCCCCTTAAATTTTTAATAATGCTCTATAAATTTTATAACCGAAAACAATGGGTATTATTTACAGACCGGCCCGGGTTGAATAATCATCCTTTCCGTAAAATAAAAAATACAACTCACAATATTTACAGTAAAAAAGATTATTTTAAATATCAACAGGCCAGGATAAAAAATTATAAAAATCTGGTTTATCTATGCTCTGTTCCTCTTTCTCTCTCTGACCGGTTCTATGAGCAGTCTCTGCCGCTGGCTTATCTTTTTAATGCTGGAGGCAGACTGGCGCCGTATAAAGCTGTTCAGCGCGGCATAAGAGAGATTCCGCTTAATGACGGTTATTATAAATTTAATAAAATAAATAAAAAAATTACGCTGGTTGACGGAAAGATATATTTTCTTGTAAATGTTGAACTTAAAGATAAATACGCTAATAAAAGAAAAGCTTCTCTATGTCAGGCTGTTTTGGTTAATGCTGTTTATAAAATGCAGAGCATTAACCAGCCGTCCTCTGCGCTGGTCCGTATTCGGCAACAGGCTTTGGCAGACCTGGTTTTAAACTATAATCAGCATATTATCCGCAGTATTTGTAGTTTTAAAGAGATTAGTTATAGTGATTACCGGCATCAGCTTGATCTGATCCATTATTATGATGAGGGTACATTTCTGAATATAGCCTCCCGGATGCTGACAGAGGAGAATTTTGTACTTATAAGCCACCCGGAATTAAACAGGGATTTTATAAGATAGAAAAAGCTGATTAAATAATAGGACTATACCTGAAATCAACCTGTCCTTAGCGGGAAAACCGGTATCTGTTCTGGGACTGGGCGGATACGGGCCAACGCAGAGGGCGGCTGATATCAATTGTCCCTATGGCATAGATCTGCTGTATAAAACAGAGCTGTGCTGTCTGAAATTAAGCGCAGATCATAATACTGATTTTATTTAAGTTCAGGATGGATAGTACCGAAACGTTTTATCCGTGTTAGCAATGATCCCTTGCGGGACCCCTTTCCCAGCTGTAAATCACTTACAATTATTTTTTTTATTGGTATTTTTTTATTATTTTTGTTATGATAACTCCATTTATTATGTATAACATAATAATTATCCCGGTACCTGCCCAGATAAAGCATAATATGTCCCGGAGCATCAAGATAAAGCAGGGACAGGAAAGGCTGCAGGCGGTCCAGCCCATGTTTTTGGTTAATTTTAATTTTATGGTTACCAAAAAACTTTACCTGATTAACAGAGCTGCGCGGCAGTTGCAGTCCCACGGTGCTGAAAATACGCATAATATAAGAAGAACAATCAGTATGAAATGACTGCCCGCCCCAGGAATAAGGCATTCCCAGCATTCTGAAAGCCTGGTCAGCGATGTTGGCAGTAGTAAAAGGCAGATATCCTGCTGAGACATTATCTCTTTTGTAAAGAACAGCGGTCTTAAATTTAAGCTTGTTTTTTTTATGTTTCACCGGAATACGGACATAGTAACGGTAATGCCCCTCCCGGACAAGCGGCAGCCTGGAACCCATCCGTAAAAGAGTATGGACACGGATATATCTTTTTTGTTTATAAACAGGGGTAAAGGGTGCGGTGGCGATAATAAAGTTGGAACTGTTTACAAAAGAAGCAACTTTTTTTTTATCATAAGTCCAGGCCAGATGTTTCAGTTTGACCCAGCCGGTAGTAAAAGGAGCCTGCACATATCCCCATTGGTTGTCAGCTGATATATGGAATAAAGTCAGTTCCTGACCTGTGTCCAGTGCTGATTTCTGCATCAGATCAAAAGGTAAATCATTTTTTTTTTTCATTATCATGTTGGTTGTGGGAAAGGCGCGTAAATACGTACGTTTGACTACCAGCGCAAACCGGTTTTTAATTTTAACAGGGATATTTTTTAAATCCATACGTATTTTCATTTTATGCAACAGAGCAGGACCGTTTATGCGCCTGTTTAAGCGGTCGTATTTTTTAAAATGCGATATCCACTCCAGATCTTTTTCCAGATAGTTGCGGACGCTTTTCCCGCTGCGGTAGCGGCCTTCGTAAAGGGGATGAACACGTAATCCCATATCATAAACCCGTTTATTTAACAGTTTTCTTTGTGCTGAAGAGAGCTTTATTTCAGCTGGTTTTTTTAAACGATTCATCCAGAAAGAGAGTGAATGCAGTTTTCGGTTAGCATCAGGCGGAACGCCGGTGCTGCCTGTTATTAAGTAAAGCATAGCAGCAGTTAGTATAATTTTTATCAAGTAGGCAGACATTATTTTACCTGGTTTTATATAGATGCAGATATTGGCCGTTAAAGCAGTTTTGTTCTTTTATAGTTTGTACTTTTTTGTTTTTAACAGGGTCAACCCAGGCCGGTGCAATTTCCAGCAGGGGAATAAGTACAAAAAGCCGGTTATAGTAGGCAGCGTGAGGCAATATCAGGTCCGGGCTTTTGACTTCCAGTTTATTAAAAAAAATTATATCTATATCTATAATACGCGGTCCTTGGGCAACAGTTTTAACCCTTCCCATTTTTTTTTCTATTTGTTTTAAAAAATGAAGAAGGGCCAACGGAGCTAATCTGGTGCTGCCGATTATTGTCATATTCAGAAAATTGTTTTGTTTTTTATAATCAACAGGAGAACTTAAATATATGGACGATTTTTTTATTGACGTTACATTTTTTTTTAGTATAGTAACAGCCTTTATAAGGTTGTATTCACGGTTATGCCGGTTGCTGCCCAGGGAAAGCAGCACTCTGTTATGGTATCTCATAATTTGATAAAGTTAATATTTTTAAAATAGTATTTTAATATGAAACGGTAATCGAATCCTTTGTCAGCCAGGGTTTTGGCACCCCATTGACAAAGCCCGACGCCGTGACCGAACCCTTTGCCGTAAAATTTTACCCGTCCTTTAACAAACTTCATTCTGAATTTTAAGGAAGCAATACGGTGCGCTCCCATTGCCAGCCGGAATTTATTTCCGGATAAACGAAATTTAGACCGTTCTGTATAAATCCACATAAATTTAACCCGGCGGCCCCCAGTATAAGCCCCTATTTTCAGGCCTTTAATATGCCGGCGGTTTTTTAAAAATTTACGCAGACGGTGATTGATCTCTTTAAAACTGTAGGATTCCTGCCAGCGGAATTTTTTATAATTTTTACAATAGGGACAGCGGACCATTTTCAGATAGGGTGGTGATGCAGTGCTCTCCCATACATTACGGCTGTTGGCTGTGTTGCCGCCGCAGCAGGCATGAAAAAAGGCTTTGATAGGTTTCCGGTCGTACATCATAATGATACCTCTGGTGGCATATACTGCATTTTTATACCTGGAGTTTAATTTGTAAGTGCCTTTGAAAACCTGGTGTTTTTCCGATGAAACAAGATGATAACGGGCTGAGGGTGCTTTCAGATACAGGGAGTAGGCATAGGTACGGGCGCATACAGCTTGCGCTTTAATAGCTTCCATGGGCCATGAACTGGCAATTTCACCGCGCAGTACACCGCCGACATAGTGTTCAAAATTTATATAGTTAATGATTTTTATATAACTGCCTTTTATGTAGCAAATAAAACTGCCTGTATAACTGCTGTTGTGTATACGTAAGGCACGGCTGGTTTTAAAAAATACACTGTGTCTTTTAAAAGTGTATTTTTTGCCGTTATGATAAACAGCCGCCGGTGTTACCCGGAAATTATGGTAGCGCATCCTGAAACCTGACCATTTACCTTTATAAACAAGAACCTTAACGCCTTTACGGGCAAAAGTACTGCTGTAAAGCATACAGTACAGGATCAATGTGCTGTTAAGTATCAAAAAAAGTTTTCTGATCATTATCAATATTTAAATATTGGTAAGCTGATGCTGTGGCTGTACGCCCGCGCGGGGTCCGCTTGATAAATCCGATCTGGATCAGGTAGGGTTCATACATATCTTCAATGGTTGATGTATCCTCCGCAATACTGGTGGCCAGGTTGTCCAGTCCTACAGGACCGCCGCTAAAATTTTTTATAATAGTTTTTAATAATTTACGGTCCATTGTATCCAGCCCCCGCTCATCAATAGCCATGCGTCCCAGAGCATAATCGGCAATTTTATTATTAATAATATTTTCCCCTTTGACCTGGGCAAAATCCCTTACACGGCGTAAAATACGGTTTAATATACGGGGGGTTCCCCGGCTTCTTTTGGCAATCTCGGCAATGCCGCTTTCATCAATGGCAATATTATACAGGGAAGCATTACGTTCTATTATAGTTTTTAAATTATCAATGTTGTAAAAATCAAACTGATTTACAATGCCAAAACGCGATATAAGCGGCTGCGTTAAACTGCCGGCTCTGGTAGTAGCGCCGATAAGGGTGAAAGGGGGAATGTTTATTTTAACGGATTTGGAGGTATTGCCCTGGCCTAACTGAATATCAATAGCATAATCTTCCATGGCTGAGTATAACACCTCCTCTACTACCGGACGCAGACGATGGATCTCATCAATAAATAGTACCTCCTTTTCTTTTAAGGCGCTCAGGATACCGGCGATGTCCCCGCTTTTTTCAATTACCGGCGCGGACGTGGCTTTGATGTTGGTTTGCATCTCTCTGGCAATTATATTGGCAAAAGTGGTTTTACCTAGACCCGGCGGCCCGCTTAAAAGTACATGATCCAGGGGTTCGCTCCGGCTGCGGGCAGCTTTCATAAAAACAGCCATATTTTCCTTGAGGTGATCCTGACCGATAAATTTTTCCAGGGAGTCTGGACGGAGCGATAATTGTTTATCTTCATTCTTTTCTCTGGAGTCAAAAATACGTCTGATCATTTTTTTCTTTTATTTTTTTCTTTACGCAGTAAACGGCGGTAGCGTTTAAGCGGATCATAGCCGTGTTTTTTTTTATAAAGCAGACGTGCTACTTTTTTGCCGGTAACAGTTATATCTGAAATTGCATACGCAATAAGACTGTTAATTTTTTTTTCAAAAGGGCTAAGCCATTTACGGAAAAAACTGACAAAAGAGGTCATGGTATTTACCTGGATATAAGCATCGATATTAAAATAGATAAATGATTTTTTTTTATGGAAACTGATGTCAATAATCATTTTACCTTTTATATCTATCCAGCCTTTATAAATACCGCGGCACAGGTAAATATAATGATTTTGCGGCGGGTCGTATAAAACAGGATGAATATCAGCATAAGTAGCGTGTCCGTCAAAAGCTTTATAATAATCATTGGTACGGTAGATAGCGTATTTTTTACCGGCCAGTTTTACAGCCATATCAACCGCATATTCCAGATCGGAAAAAAGACTGCGGAATATATTCAGATCTGCTATCGGATAGCGGAATTTTACGTGTCTGGGAATAGTGTGTTTGTTAAAAATATTGCTGATAGTATTAGAATGTTTTCCGTATTCAAGATATTTATTTTTTATGTTAAAATTAGTAAAAGGTTCACCCCCTGAAAGGGACAGTAAGAGTATAAACATAAGGAATATATATATTCTACCCATAAATTATATACTAATTATAGCATTTTTACTGTTTTAACGATACTGTAAGTTTTGAGATTAATAATGTATAAATTTAAAAAAATTTTTAAATTTATGTTTAACCTTCTCTTCCCGGGAAGGTGTGATCTGTGTTTAAAAGAACTAAGCTGTCATGAACATATTCGCATCTGCCGTAAATGCATAGCTTCTTTAAAGGTTATTGCAGAGGAGAGGGTCTGCAGTTTGTGTGCCCATCCCCTGCGTTATAATAGTTGTCCCTCCTGCTGCAGTCTGGATCTGCAGGTAGAACGAAATTCTTCTCTTTTTTACAACCAGGGTTATGAACAGGCGTTTTTGTATTCGTTTAAATTTAAAAACAAGCCTTCCTATGCTTCTGTAATTGCGGATCTATCCGTTAACTACATTAATTTTTCTGAATATGACTGCCTGGTACCTGTTCCTTTAAACAGACATTCTCTTTTCCGGCGTGATTACTGCCAGGTAAAAACCGTGGCGGCAATCATCTCCCGGCGTACCGGCATACCGTTTTACGATGCTGTCTGGAAAAAGGATAGCAGAAAAGATACAGCACAGCATTTTAAAAACCGCAATGCCAGACAAAAGGAACTTAAGGGCTGCTATCTGTTTAAAAAAAAATATAGACCCAAACTGGAGGGCAGGAAGATACTTATTGTTGATGATATTTTTACAACCGGTTCAACTATAAATACCGTTGCCCTGGAATTAAAAAAGAATCTCTCTAATGTAAATATAAGTTCTTTTACCTTTGCCAGAAGTCTCCTGTAGCTTTTAATCCTTGCCGGTAAACTTGTAACCAACGCCGCGGATGGTTTTTATGAAGTATTTACCTACATCCATTTTTTTACGTATGTTCATCACATGTATGGAGATAGTATTGAAATGCTGTTCATTCGGTCCCCAGATATAGTTATTGATCTCCTCGCGTTTGAGTGTTTTGTTTTTATTTTCCGCAAGCAGAAGTAATATCTGGCACTCCTTGGTGGATATATCAACCTTTTGACCTTTATAATAAGCTTCAAAAGGATTTTTACGTATCTTAAGCTGATCAAAATCAAGGTATACGTTACTGTCAGTTTGTTTTTCTTTTAACAGAGCGTAGCGTTTCTCCCGTCTTAGATGAGCTTTTATTTTGGCTATCAGTACATCGTAATCCAGTGGTTTACAGATATAATCATCTGCGCCCATCTCCAGACCTACGATCTGGTCCACGTTGCGTGTTTTGTTGCTTAAAAATAAAACAGGAGCGGAGACTATAGATCTTGTTTCCCTGCAGATATCATATCCTCCCAGCTCCGGCAGGTTTGTTTCGAGTAGAATAAGGGAATATTCTTTATCTTTAATGAGAGCCAGAGCTTTACGGCCGTTATAGCTGATATCAACAGTATAGCCCTCCTGTTCCAGCATCTGTTGCAGTAACTTGCAAACCTGTTTATCTTTATCAACAATAAGAATATCTTTTTCAATCATTTTTGTTCCTTACCTTCTATATTCTTTACATTGTTATAATATTTTGTATATATTATAATATATTATAAGTAATAATCAAAAAAAAAACCATATTTTTCAAGGAATTTTGATATTTTTCAGGTATTTTTCCATTTCTGTCAATATTTTAAGTGTTTTTTCCCTGTTTTTGTCTGCAGCTGCTTTTTGCAGCAGCCGGCAATGTTCGCTTAAGGCAGGCAAACCATAACTCTGTCCGCTGCCTTTAATAGTATGGGCCTGGTCAGCAATAGCCGGCCATTGTGATTCAGCAGTAAGCTTGCGCATACGGTTTATATCCCTGAAACGTTTTTGTATATAAGCCGGAAGCAGAGCTTTAATATCTTCGTCAATATCTATGGTTATTTTATTCACAAAGGCCATCACCCCCTTATCCGGCTGGTTTTTCTATATATTTTATAGTATAAACGATTTTTGCAAAAATTCAAATTTAAATGTGAATTTTAATGGAAATAAAAAAAAACATTTATGATATACTATAAATAAGCACTATGGCATTCAAACTGAGGAAAGATTATACCCCGAGAGGGGATCAGGGCGCAGTTATTGAAGCTGCGGTCCGGACTGCGCGCGAGGGGCGGGAGAGTCAGACTATTATAGGAGCTACCGGTACCGGCAAAACTTATGTTATGGCCAGTATAATTAATGAACTGAAGCAGCCGGCTCTTGTCATATCCCATAACAAGACACTATCGGCACAGCTTTTTAAGGAGTTCCGGTTTTTTTTTCCGGAGAATGCTGTTGAGTATTTTGTCTCCTATTATGATTATTATCAGCCGGAAGCTTATGTTGCTAAAAAAGATTTGTATATAGAAAAAGATGCCTCTATCAATGAAGAGATAGAAAAATACCGTCTTAAGGCTACTGCCTCATTAATGTCCAGACCGGATGTTATTATAGTTGCTTCTGTTTCCTGTATATATGGTCTGGGCTCGCCGGAAGATTATAAAAATATGCATCTTCACTTGTATAAAGGACAGAATATAGGCAGGGAAAAAATAATCAGAAAATTAATAGATATCCAGTATAAACGAAACGATGACCAGCTTATGGCAGGCAACTTCCGGGTCAGAGGCGATGTTATTGATCTGGTACCCTCTTATATAGATGTTGGTATAAGGATAGAACTTTTCGGTGATGAAGTAGAGGCTATCTATGAACTGGATGTTTTAAATAATAAAATAATTAACCAAAGGGAGCAGACATTTGTATACCCGGCTAAACATTTTGTTTTACCTCATACCAAGATAGAGGAAGCTGTCGGGAATATTGATAAAGAACTTAAAAAGCGGTGTGCTTTTTTTAAAAAGCAAAACAAACTGCTGGAAAAAGAAAGACTGTGGAATAAAACACGTTATGATATGGAGGTGCTGCAGACTATGGGGTTTTGTTCTGGTATTGAGAACTACTCCCGGCATCTCTCCGGGCGCGCTCCCGGAGAGGCGCCTGCCACCCTGATTGACTATTTTCCGGAAAATTTTATTACCTTTGTTGATGAATCGCATGTTACTCTGCCGCAGATCGGGGGTATGTTTAAAGGTGACCGTTCCCGTAAAGAGTCTCTGGTCGAACACGGTTTCCGGCTTCCCTCTGCCCTGGATAATCGTCCTCTTTTTTTTAAGGAATTTTTACAAAAAACCGGACATAAGATTTTTGTCTCCGCAACTCCTGGTGATTATGAATTAAAGACAGCTGCTTCGGAATTTGAACTTATAAACCGTCCTACCGGATTGCTGGATCCCTGGATTGATGTAAGACCAAGCGCAGGCCAGATGGATGACCTGATTTCGGAAATCAATCTTACTGTCAAAAGCGGCAGCAGGATACTGGTTACTACCCTAACCAAAAAGATGGCGGAAGATCTTACCGAATATCTGCTTAAGAACAATATAAAAGTTAATTACCTTCATTCAGATATTGAAACCATTGAAAGAGTGGAAATTATTAAAGCGTTGCGTGCCGGGGATACGGATGTGCTGGTTGGAATAAACCTGTTACGGGAGGGACTTGACATTCCGGAGGTAGCGTTGGTTGCTATTCTTGATGCTGATAAAACCGGATTTCTGCGTTCCCGGCGTTCTCTGATCCAGACTGCAGGCAGGGCAGCGCGTAATGTAAACGGTAAAGTAATTATGTATGCAGACAGATATTCAAATGCCATGCAGGAATGTATCAGGGATACGGAGAGAAAACGGCGTATTCAGAAGGCTTTTAATAAAAAAAACAATATTACGCCCAGGAGTATTAAAAAAGAGATAGATAATATATTAGAACGGACAACTCCGGTAAAACAGGCAGGTTTTTTAAAAGGAACCGACATACCCCGGGACAGAAAAAAAATCAAACCGCTTATTAAAAAACTTGATCTGGAGATGAAACTGGCAGCAGATAATCTGGAGTTTGAAAAAGCCATTGAATTAAGGGAAAAGATTGCCGCATTAAAAAAAAGTCTGAAATTATGAAATTGGTTTCCCCTGGCTTTACAGCTTTGATTTAAATTTAATTTATGAAAAAAATTATAGTATAATTAATGATGTTGAAACTTTTAAAGCAGCATAAAACCTCCTATGAAAAATTCTGGAAGAATTTACGGACTATTGTAAAAAAGATTTTGTTACTCTCTGAAGGCAGCGGGGATCCCTATAAAAAACTAACCCGGATTGAACCAATTGCCGAGGTGCTGGTTCATCGCATAAAATATAATACTGCCAAGCGTACCAAAACAAGATATCCTTTGTATATAATTTTCAGCAGTGCTTATGATCATGGTGAAAAAATAACCAATTATGCCACCCGTTCGCAGAAAGCCCGTCTGCTTAAAGCTTCTGATCCCATTTCCAAGGCAGTTGCCAACATTTCCAATTTCAAAAAAGATAATGTTTTACATTATCCCACAGGTAAAAAAAATAATAAAAATTATTTTATTTTTATTATAGGAATTAATGTTATATCAATCCGGTTTGATTTTGAGCCGCGCACTAAAAATGATAAAGCTCTGGCTTATTTTTTAATGGATACTTGTCAGCGAGCTCTTACCAGCGCGACTATTAACCGGACCAAGATGGAGCAGGAGATTATAGTTGGGCTGGTAAGAGGTATAGCCAATGATTATCTTGACCGTAAAAGATTTCAATGGATTATTTCCGGAAATGCGCAGCTGCTGCATTCTACTTTTGGTTTTACGCAGATAGTGTTTCAGCTGTCGGATGATCTGCGTATTCTTTTTAACGGTAAAGCAGGTATGAGTTTTGATTTTGACAAACCGCCGGCTGATACGGCTATAGCTTATACAACAGAATATCTTTCTTCCGCTTATCATATAAACCGTAAAAAATATAACGAAGTTATTCAGCTGCCCCTGGCGGCTGACTCACAGTTTACGGTTATGCTTTATTCTCCCCATTATTCCCGTACTTATGTACGCGAATTGTTGTTTTTAAATACTTTCATGACTACTTTAAAGACAATTGTTGAAAATTCTTTTAATATTTTACAGCATAAACGCAATGCCCGGCAGACAGAAAAAGCTTTACGGAAAAAAAGTGAGACTGATTACCTTACTAATATGCTTAATCGTAACGGCTTTTATCATGTAGTAAAAAAAACTAAAAACAACAGTGACGTTCTGCTGGCAGAGCTGGATATAGATGATTTTAAAGTTATTAATGATACATACGGTCATGATGCCGGAGATGAGGTTTTGCTTTTAATGTCCAAACTGATGAACGATTCATTTACCCGTAATACTATTTTCAGCCGGTTCGGCGGCGAAGAATTTATAATAGTTATTCCCAATCAGACTGAAAAGGAAGCTCTGCATATGTTATATAAATTTTGCGACCGTATCCGTAATACCTCCCTTGCTTATTATCAAAAGAATAAAAAAATTACTTTTACTATAAGCTGCGGCGCTGTTTATTTTAACTACAACCGCCGTAAACAAAAAACGGAAAATTATCTTAAACCTTTTATTCAGGAGGCTGATAAAGCACTTTATTATGCCAAGGCTCATGGCAAAAATGCTATTTACTTATTCAAGAAACAGGGAAAATTTAAAAAGTACAGTGAATAACAGGGAATTACAGGGTCTGATTAGGCATCCCCAAGCAGACCCTGTACATTAATAAACTATTCTGTTTTTGCGGTTATTCTTCAGTTTGTGTATCTTCTGCAGCTTCTTCCGTATCAGCTGAACTGCTGCTTGCTGCTGTATCTTCCGCTGTCTGTACTTCAGTGCTTGCCGCAGAGCTGTTCTTAAACCAGCCTCCGAATTTCCAGCCGGCCAGCAGTACAATAGCGAGAATAATAAGCACTATCAAAAGTTTTTTCATAATTGCTATCCTTGATTAATTTATTATATATTTTATACTTTATTTATAATTTTGTCTACCTGGTATTTTTGCCGCTCCGTTTTCAAGTCTATTTGAGTCTGGACGGATGAGTTTAATTGGCCAGTTTGCGGGCCAGTCCGGAATATCTTTTTTCCTGCCGGTTGTTTTTTATACAGTAGGAGAGAGCCCGCTTTTCCCCGATAATTACCACCAGTTTTTTGCCGCGGCTTACAGCAGTGTAGAGCATATTGCGCTGCAGCAGCAGATAATGAGACATCACTACCGGTATTATAACTGCCGGGAATTCGGATCCCTGGGATTTATGGACTGTGGTAGCATAGGCAGGCACCAGCTGATCCAGTTCCGGTTTTTGATAACACACCTGGTTGCCGTTAAAGTTTACCTCTATCTTACCGGTATTCTGATCAACAGCTGTAATAAAACCGATATCGCCGTTGTAAACATCTTTGTCATAGTTGTTTTTAAGCTGCATAATTTTATCACCATGGTAAAAAACAGCATCCCCTTTCCGGATCTCCGGCCCGGAAGCGGTAAATATCTGCTGCAGCTCTCTGTTCAGGCTATCCGCACCCACAGGTCCTTTATACATCGGAGTCAGTACCTGTATGTCCTTAAGCGGATCAAGAGCGTGTCTTTTGGGGATTCTTTCAGTTACCATTTTCCGGATCAGTTTTAAGATTATGTTCTGGTCAGGCTGATTAATAAAGAAGAAGTCATCAGTTTCCTGGTTGCTGTATTGCGGTATAACTCCATGGTTGATGTTATGAGCATTCACCGTAATACAACTGCCTTTTCCCTGTCTGAATATCTGTGTAAGTTCCACAACCGGAAACAGACCGGCGGTAATAAGATCGCTAAGCAGATTACCGGCGCCTACAGACGGAAGCTGGTCTTTATCGCCGACCAGTATGAATACGGCGGCCGGTGGCAGGGCGCGCAGCAGAAAGTAGGCAAGCTTGATATCCAGCATGGAAACTTCATCTATGATGAGCAGATCGCAGTCCAGCTGTTTATCACGGTTGCGGCTGAATCCGCCGGCCCGGGGTGTATATTCAAGTAACCGGTGTATGGTTTTGGCCTCCATAGCACAGACATTACTTAATCGTTTGGCAGCCCTGCCTGTGGGAGCTGCCAGTTTAACCCGGCAGTTTTTTTGCCGGTACAGTTCGGTTATTATTTTTATCAGGGTGGATTTACCTGTACCGGGGCCGCCGGTAAGAATAAGAATTTTCTCATGCATAGCTTTAACCAGAGCAGTTTTTTGATCGGGAGAGAGTTCAAGTTTATGTTTAGCTGCAGCAGCGTCAATATCCCGGCTGTTTTCTTTAAAATAGTAGGGGAAACGGGCGGCGGCAATCTCTTTTAAAAATGAAGCTGTTTCTGTTTCGTAAAAGTAATTTTGCTGCAGATAAACTGCTTTATTGTTAGGTATAAACTCTGCCAAACCAGTGCTGATCTCTTCAAAAATAATTTTGTTATTAAAATTCAGTTTGCTCAGGGCAGCTACAATTTTTTCCCTGGTGGTTTTCAGCATGGAAGCGGCCTGCTTGATAAGTTCTTCGTAGGGCAGATACATGTGACCGTCAGCAGCGGCTTTTTTCAGAATATAAACCGTGCCGGCAAATAACCGGCGCGGATCATCAGCTGTTATTCCTGTTTCGCGGGCAATATTATCAGCGGTTATAAAACCGATGCCGGTGATGTCTTCAGCAAGCTGGTATGGCTGCTGTTTAATTATATTTACAGCTTCCGCGCCGTAATATTTGTAAATAGTGAGTGCTTTGGCTTGTCCGATGCCGTAGGATTGGAAAAAGATCATTACATTCCGTACAGCCTGTTGTTCGCCCCAGCTTTGGGCCAGGGCAGCCGCTTTTGTAGGGCTTAATCCTTCCACCTCGCGCAAACGGCTTATATCTGTATCCATAACTTTCAGGGTTTCCCGCCCGAATTTTTTAATTATATTTTCAGCCAATACCTCGCCCAGGCCCTTTACCAGGCCTGACTGCAGGTATTTTTTTATGCCGGCAACTGTTACCGGCAGAGAACTTTTACAGGAAGTTACTCTAAACTGCCGGCCGTAACGGGGGTGTATCTGCCACTGACCATTTAACTCCACCTCTTCTCCCGGTTGAATGCCGGGCATTTTGCCGGAGGCGGTGATAAGGGTGTTGCTGCTGTTTTCGATAATTTTAACTACGGCAAAACCGTTTTCTGTATTGCTGAAGACAACTGCATCAAGATATCCTTTTATGTTTTTCATTATGGCTGTATATTAAAAAAAATTATTCAGCATATGCGGGGCAGCTGCTCTCCGGCAGGCATGTCCAGCAGGTTTTTAAGGCCGTAAGCATTTTCTATGTATACATTCCCATTGGGAGACGAGGTAACTTTTCCGATAAGGGCTGCATCTTTACTTTCCTTATTTTTTTTTAAAATAGTCAGAGCCTGGTCAGTATCCTCTTTCTTAATAAAAATAAGGAAATTACCCTCATTGGCTGCATATACCGGATCCAGACCCAGTATTTCACAAGCGCCTTTTACACCATCTGTAACCGGCAGCAGCTGCTGTTTGATTTCAATATCATAGCCGCAGCCGGCTGCTATCTCGTTTAAAGCACTGGCTACTCCTCCTCTGGTAGTATCACGCATACAGGTTATATTTAATCCGGCCTGCAGTAGTTGCTTCACTGTAGGAGCAAGGGTGCGGCAGTCGCTTTTTACCGGTATATCCATCTCCAGTCCCTGCCGCCGGCACAGCACCGACAGCCCATGTCTGCCTATATCACCGGAGATCAGTACAAGGTCACCGGGTTGTATACTCTCCGGCCCGGGCAGCAGTGATGAAATTACTTCACC
>CAZFAK010000022.1:0-20813 GCA_964517045.1 uncultured Spirochaetia bacterium
AGCCGCTTTTGAAGGGGCCTTTTGAGCCGAAAAAAAGTCAGGATGACTTTTTAGGTGAAAACGGAGTGCAGCGTTTGCCAGGGAAGGCCAACGCCAACGTCCCCGAAAAAACGGCTGTCTCCATGCTTCGGACGCTGTGATCTTTAGCCACTGTAGCTTGCTCTTGCATACTACCGCTGGTCAACTTCCTTCTTAAGTCCTGGTTTGCACAATATGTTTGAAGCCAAAGCGGATGCCGGTGTCTGGGCAGCATTTTAACTTTAAGATGAAACCGCAAGCAGGGTAACGCTTCCTGATTCCCTTTGGACAATCGAAAGAAAAACAGATATAAACTTCAAGTTTTAATAAAGTGCTAAAGCTGATGCCATATAAATTTTTTATCCGGCAAAGAGGCGGCCTGCTCTTTGAACAAATCAGCAAGATGGTTATCCATAGTAAAATAAATAATCTGCCACTTATCTTTAACCAGTTTAAGACTCTGCTCTACCAGTATCTGACGGCGGTTATAATCAGCATGCTGAAAGGCATCATCAAGCAGTAAAAACAATGGCTGTTTATTATTGATGTTTAAAATCATTTCCAGACGCAAAGCAAGCATAATTTGATCCAGAGTGCCGCTGGAAAGATCTTTCAGTTCAAAAGTACCATCAGCTGAACAAGCGGCTAAACTCTCATTATCAATAAAAAGCTCATTGTAATTCCCTTCAGTAAACTGCGCCAGCATCTGCCTGAAGGAAGCGGAATTAAGATTGTCCTGTACAGCATACATATCCTCGCGGTTAAGTTCATCAAGAATATTGCTTAATATTATACCTGCATATACACTGGCTGCTGTGGTTTTTCTTTTATTATAAACAGTATTATATTTTGCCTTTAAACGGGAAAGCAGAAAACCGATATGCTCTGCAGAGACATCCTCTTCATCAAGAGAGTCCTTCATCCTCTCTTTAATACGCTGCAGTATATGATTATTTTCCTCCAGTTCTGTACTGATGCGCTCCAAATCCTGCCGCAGCGCTGCAGCCTGCTTGTTTAAAAATTTACTATCCATGGTATCAGTAAAAGCTACAGGCTTCTGACGGATATAATCTTTTTCATCTACATTTAAACCTGCCTGCTCTGTCTGCAGTTTGTTTATATCTGCTTCCAGTTGCTTGCGCTCCTTAGTGCAGGTACTTAAAAAAGACTGAATACCGGTAAAATTATTACACACAGCCTGATCCGCACCAGGCAGCTGCTGCAGGTCAAATTTTATGGTATATTTTAACTGTTCCAACTGCTTGTTCTGCTTGTGCAGATTATCAAGCTCAGCTTCCAGTTTAATAACTTCGGTTTTATAATGATCATAAACGCTTTGCAGATCAATCTGATTGTTAATCTGTGTTTGGGTCCTGGAAGCAGCCCGGGATAATATATCCCTGATCTCTTTCTGCTCTCCTGCTGTAAGGTTAATCTTCTGCTGGTGACGGTAACCGGTTAACAGGCCGGCAGCTGCGGCTATACTAAAAAACACTGCAGCGGAATTCAGGGAAAAAAATGATAAAATACCTGCTGTGACCAACATCAGCATGCCGGTTAAAAAAAAGATATTTATTTTAGGCCTGTCCGCAACAGTCTTGTCTCTATTTTTAACCTGTTCCACAGCATGTTTAAGCCATGTTTCCTCGGTCAGTGTTTTATTATATTTTTTTTCCAGAGCCGGTTTGTTTTTTAATTCGTTATTAAGTGTCCTGACCGCTACAAGGTTATCATTGCATTTTTTTATGATATCATCATGATACAGTTTCAGCTGTTCCTCTTTATGAGCAATTTCCCTGTGCCAAAGACAGGCAAGATACTTTTTATGAGTTTCATTTTGCTGCAGCTGCTGCTCCAGCTTTTCTTTTTGTTGCTGCAGTTCCATAAGCCTGCTGAAAGAGCTTTGATCAAGATCCTGCAAAATACTTCTAATGTTGTTCAGCTCTTTATTATAACTACGCAGTTCACCCGGAGTACCCTTGGTAACATTACTGGAGAGTAAAGTTTCCTGCTGCAGATCAAAATTTTTATTATAACTTTTTCCCAGACGCGTGATGATATTTTCCCGGATACGGTTATATTTAATCCTGCCTGAATAAATATTATTAATAAAAGCGGTTGAGACTCCCTGCTCAGAAGAGAGAATCCGGCTTTGTCCGGCGCGGACATACAAAAGATCCCGCAGATTAATACTCTGGGGATTGGAAGAGGAGAGGCGGGTCAGCAGAGTTTCCCGCTTACCGGATTTAAAACTAAGAGGAGAACTGTTTTGATCTGCAAGTTTTACTTCAGCAGTCATATTGCGGAAAGTTTCCCCTGCCCTGACCCTGCAGACAGGATCGTTTTTGCTTTTCATAAAAAGCGCTCTGATAATTCCTTCCAGAACAGTGGTTTTACCGCTTTCATTAGGGCCGGAAAAAAGAGTCAGCGGTTTAAAAGTAAAGTGTTGTTTTCCCTTGAAGGGGCCGCAACCGGAAAGATAAAGATCAGTGAGGTGGTATCTCATGAGGGTTCACCGTAAATAAAATGCAGCATCTGCTGCTTGATATCATCAGCTTCTACACCGTAAACCAGTTCTGCGGAAGAAAACCGTTGCAGGTATGATTCCGCTTTACGGGTTAAAGCCGTAAGCCTTATATCTTCATTATAGATAACAGCTGCAGTATCAAGTGTAAAATGTTTTTTATCACAGTATTGCTGCAGCAGTTCTTCCAGTTTACGGTTTAAAGCTTTTGTATCTTCATCTGTATAACCTTTAACGGTCAGTTTAACATGCAGCCTTGTGAAAGCAGAATCATATTGCTGCTGTAAAGACTGCATATAGGAGTTAACTTTATGCTCCAGCTCTGCAGCCTGCTCCGGGA
Source organism: uncultured Spirochaetia bacterium (assembly GCA_964517045.1). Lineage (GTDB taxonomy): Bacteria > Spirochaetota > UBA12135 > COTS27 > CAZFAK01 > CAZFAK01. The sequence continues at coordinate 2,883 of CAZFAK010000022.1, forward strand.
TGACAAACATAGTTTGCCGTTCATACAGAGGACAATCACCTGTCTGTTTATAGGTCCAGACCGCGGCAGCAGCATCATACAAAAGATAATAGTGAAATCCGGTTTCATTTACGGAAACCGGCCAGGGCGAGCCGCAGTAGATAACACGCTGTTGCGAATCAAAACTTTCCGGTTTATGAATATGTCCCAAAATAACTTTGCTGATATTCATTTGCTGCAAATCACCCCTGGTCAGCAGGAAATAATTATTTTCATAGGTAACGCCCGGATCAAAAGAGGAAGCCTGCCAGTCTCCATGAGAAATCAGAACTGAATTAGACGGCGGCGGTTCGCTAAAATACTCCCGGTATACTTCCGCCATAGAACGGTCAGCATAATAGGGAATAAAAACAAAATGCCGGTTGCTTATTTTTTTTAAAACCGGCTCATCATAAAGATAAAAATTATTTAAAGCAAACATTTTTTTCTTAAGATGATTGTCATGGTTTCCCTTAACAGCATGAAAAGTAATATCCGGATACTGATTTAACAGCTTAACAAAGTCAGGATAGGACGCTGCCTGTTTGGCAAAAATATCACCGGCCAGTATTACTGTAGTAATTTGCTGTTGTTTAAGCTGTTCTATAAATTTTTTAAAATATCCGTATGTCTCCGGATGATCCTTGTCAAGGTGCAGATCAGCAGTTACAGCTATAAGCATATTATTCTCCAGAAAATTAATTCTATCATGAATAAAAGACAATTTTTGTCTCCGGCCGGTAAACCGGTATCCGCTTTAAAGGGCGTTATGTAGCGGAAACAAAGACAGATCTCCTTTGCGGAACAACAGTTTTTTTTATTTTCCGGGGAATTTATACAGTATAAGTCTTATCCGTAAATAATCAAGCAATCCTGTCTCCCGAATTGCAATAAAACCTGTCTTCAGCTATAATAGTCCATGCAAGAATTACCAGATTTCCCTGAAATAAAAGATAGCACCCGGCTGGAACGGCTGGAGCCGCCCGCGGGCAAAGTCAACCTGATCCTGGATACTGATACCTATAATGAGATAGATGACCAGTTTGCCCTGGCTTACAGTCTAATCTGTAAACCGAAACTGAAAAATCACGCAGTATATGCGGCTCCGTTTCATAATTACCGTTCAGACGGCCCGGCAGACGGGATGATTAAAAGTTATGACGAGATCATCCGGGTGATGGCTGCACTCGGTCTTGATGAGCTGCCGCCGGTTTATAAAGGATCAGAGTCATGGCTGCCGGCTGCGGATAAACCGGTGGCAAGCAGCGCTGCTGAGGACCTGATCAAACGGGCCCACGCAGCAGACGGTCTTTTATATGTGGCTGCGATCGGCGCGGTCACCAACGTAGCCTCGGCCATACTCCTTGATCCTTCTATTATAAACAAAATCGTTGTAGTCTGGCTCAGCGGTCATGCCCGCCACTGGCCCCATACCCAAGAGTTCAATATTATGCAGGATCTGTATGCATCCCGGGTTATTTTAGACAGCGGCGTACCCCTGGTTATCCACCCCTGTGAAGGGGTTGTCTCCCATCTGCATACTACCGAGCCGGAGATGAAAAAATATGTGGACGGAAAAGGAACGGTTGGTAATTATTTATACAAAATATTTAACGAATTTTGCCGGGAGCACAAGTGTCTTTCCAAAGTGATCTGGGATATTACAACAATCGCCTGGCTGCTGGACAGCAGCTGGTATGAATCCGAACTGGTCAGCAGCCCGATCCTGAATGATAACCTGACCTGGAGTTTTGATAACCGCCGCCATCTGATCCGCTCCGTGTTCCGTTTAAACCGGGATGCGATTTTCCGGGATCTGTTCAGCCGCATTAAATAGGATCAGGTAAAAGACAGGCTGGTTTTCACGCCGTTATAAGTTAACCGCCGGCTGACTCATTGGTAGTGACAGACCCCGGAGCATGGTATAACCTTCACTGGTTACTTTCCAGGGCATTGAGTTTACCGATATCCAGAATAAAAGCAATGTTTATAAAAATAAATAGGTATCCTAGAAGGTAACCACACCCGGGCAAACCGGTAGAAGACCGCTATCCAGGTTGGTGAAAGACCATCATGATGGTTTCCGGAAAAATTACGACCGGAAATACGTCCGGAAATACGGTTATTTCAATTGCCCTAACCGCGGATATAAAAAAATATGAAAATCAGGTTGATATAAAATTTCCTGTAAAAGAGCCTGTTGTTACTATAGAGAATGCCAGTTTATTAAATAATGAAGCTGATTTTAATATTAATTCAAATTTTATGCAGAAATCGATGAAAAATCAGCCGCATAAATTCAACCAAGTAAATCTGGACCCCTGTAACATCAGACCCTGTAAAATAATTGACAAGCACAGTAAAAGCGGATATAATATAGATTATACAGAGATAACTCTTTCCGGTTGTGCTGCAATTAAACAGAGGAAAAATAAAATGACAGTTTTTTCACATTTTATGCACAGAATATACTTTACACCGGTTTTGCTGATTTCTTTATTACTGCTGCTCGCCTGCCCGGATGATGATGGCAATATAGAGCCGTTGCTCCATCAATGTTTATATGAAACAAATTTTTATCCATGGAGTGAAACCAATATTGAAGGTGTCAGTATTACCCCCCTCAGGACGCTGCTGGCTACCAATGCAGCCGGCATAAGCGGCACTAATTATCTTTTGAGCGGGACCGCGGCGCTTGATGTCAGCCTGCGTATAGAAGAGCGGGGCAGCAATATTATTTTTAAAGATAATACTAACGGCGGCTGCAGTGATATACTTGATTTTCCCGTTACCATTGAAATATCTGCTTCAAACCTGGGCGGCGAAGTTTTCACAGCCGTGTTGGAGACAGCTGCCTCAAGGTGGCTGCAGACAGATGAACTTACGATTGCCCATGCTTTTAACACAACCAATATAAGCGGCAGTTTTACTGCTGCGGATTATACAACTAACAGTGTCCGCGGCTATACTGTGAATGGTTTGCTCACGGAAGATCAAAAAAGCATCTCAATTCTTATCCTGACAGAGGGCAGTGACGGCAGTGGCGGAACTGCCTGGGCCGGCCAGGAACAAGCAATCACTTTTTCCTGGTAAAAACATGTTTTTTTCAGGATTATTCTCACTCCGATCCTGTGATTTTTAGCCACGGTAGACTGGTTCCTGCATATTGCCGCTGGTCAACTTCCGCCTTAAGTCAAGGCTTACAGGTTGTTTATTTTTATCTAATTATACTACCGGCACAGCACAGAAGCTCTTCCTGACACTTCTTCAGGCAAAGGGCCGAGCAGGAAAACTATTGAGGACGGAGCAGGGAGACAGCCGCTTTTGAAGGGGCCTTTTGAGCCGAAAAAGGTCAGGATGACCTTTAGGCGAAAACGAAGTGCAGCGTTTACCAGGAAGGCAAACGCCAACGTCCCCGAAAAAACGTCTGTCTCCATGCGCCGGACGTTGTGATTTTTTGCCACGGTAGACCCACTACTGCATAGTTAGCAAAGAAAAACAAATATATTACTTATCAGTTTCCCGGGTAAGTTATGATATAATTTGCCTTTCGATATATAGAGATAACAGTAAAAATTATTTAATTATGTTATCATAGTGGTTGTAACTTTTAAACAAGGTAACTGAACCAATGCTTCTACCGGTAATTTGGCAAGCTTATAAAGAGATTATCCCTGCTGCCCCGGCTGACAGCAGGGATAATTGGTATATAAATGACCATTGTTTTATAAAAGATATAAATGGACAATGGCATTGTTTCGGCATTAATAATCCCTTTCCTGACAAACGCCGTGATTTATACCGCTACCATCCTTTTTTATTACACGCCAGTGCTCCCGGTCCGACCGGCCCCTGGCAAAGACAGGATTTTGCACTACGCGATGACAAAAAGGGAAACAACTATCTCGGTGCTCCTTTTGTTATAAGACATAATGATAGTTATTACATGTTTTTGGAAACCATGTTTAAAGGAAAACGCCGGATAGAGATAGCCCGCAGTAAAGATCTCCGGCACTGGCAAAGAGATAAACAGGAGGTAATATCCAATCAGGCTCCTTTGCGCCGGGACCCCTGTATTGTTAGAAATAAGCAAACCGGAGATTGGTTAATATTTCTCTGTGTGCCGGATCAGCCCTATTCCACCATAACAGTCTGCCGCACTGCTGATTTCAAAGCATACAGCCGGCCGGAAGTTATTTTAAAACTGAAGGATAATTGCCCCTGGGGTTCACTGGAATCACCCTTTGTTGTTTATAAAAATAATACCTGGTATCTTTTTTTTACCAATTCCATGCATCATTACCGGGAGACAGTTGTTATCCCCTCTGCAAAATATAACCGTTTTTCCTGGTCAGACCAGATAACCACTTTACACGCGCATGCTGCCGAGATTATTAATGAGCAAAACCAATGGTATATATCATCCTGCGGTCCGGAAGACAAACGCCGGCAAAATTATCACGGTGTGGAACTGGCTGCCCTCTGTTGGGTGGAGAGCAACTAAATAAAGAAAAATATATAAGGTATAACTATGTTAACTGCAAACGCTGTAAAAAATAAAAAAGGACAAAAAAAAATAAGTGTACTAACCTGTTATGACTTTGCCACCGCTGCTGTTTTAAATAGTACCAGCCTGGACATGCTGCTGGTAGGAGACAGTATGGCGGAAGTGGTTTACGGTTATGCCAATACTACTTTTATAACTATGGATCTTATGTTAAACCATGTAATGGCTGTAAAAAAAGGAGCTCCGGATAAACATGTTATAGCAGACATGCCCTGGCAAAGTGATACAAGCCCGGCTGCTGCTTTGCGGAATGCCCGAAAATTCATCCAAACCGGAGCTGACAGCGTAAAACTGGAAAACCCGTCAACAGCAGTAGTCAGCGAACTGATAGAAAATGAAATTGCGGTTATGGGTCATGTAGGACTTACGCCGCAAACCATTCATAATTATCAGCTGCAGGGTAAAGATCCGCAAACAGCGGAGCGTATTACCCGGGATGCGCAAAGACTGGCTCAGGCCGGCTGTTATGCCCTGGTATTGGAGGCTATACCGGCCTCCCTGGCAGAGCATATAACTGCTGTTGTGGCAATCCCGACTATTTGTATAGCAGCCGGAAAAAAATGCGATGGTCAGGTGCTGGTTATCAATGACATGCTGGGATTTGACCAAAAACAAAGACCCTATGTTAAAAAATACGCTGATTATTTTAGTATAGTAAAGACTGCTGTCGAACAATATATCAAAGAGATTAAAACAACTGGGTCATGATCTTGGATTATAAAGCAAAACTGCAGCAGCTTCAGAAAAATAATTTATACCGTCAACTCTATTATTATGAAAATTACGGTATTAAGATAAAATATCAAAAAAAAATTTATATAAATTTTTGCGCTAATGATTATCTGGGCCTGGCCAAAAACAAAACAGTAATTAACAGTGCTCTCAAATACTTGAAAAAACATGGATGCAGTGCAACCGCTTCCCCTCTTATCTGCGGCTGTAACACGCTATACCGCCAAACAGCAGCCCGGCTGGCCGATTTTAAAAAGACAGAGACTGCACTTATTTTTTCCAGCGGCTACCTGGCCAATATAGGCATACTTAACACTTTTATAACGCCCCGGACCGGTGTCTTTATGGACCGCCTCTGCCATGCCTCCATTATAGACGGAGTTCTGTTAAGTAAAAGCCGCTGGTTCCGTTATCAGCATAATAATTTAAATGACCTTGAAAAAAAATTATCCCAAAATAAAAAAAATACCAACAAAATTATTATAACCGAATCTGTTTTTTCCATGGACGGTGACCTGGCTCCGCTAAAGGAGCTCAAATATCTGGCGGATAAATATAAAGCTTTTCTTTATGTTGACGAAGCACACGCCACTGGTGTATACGGCAGCTGCCAGGAAGGACGGGCAACAGAAAGTAATCTTAATAACCAGGATAATGTTTTACTAATGGGCACTATGAGCAAGGCTTTGGGAAATTGCGGCGCCTACTGGGCCGGACCGGCCTGGCAAAAACAATATCTGATAAATAAAGCGCGTACATTTATTTATAATACAGGCTTGCCCCCTGCTGTACTGGGCGGCGTTTACGGCGCTTTGCAATACCTGGCCAAACATCCCAGGCGCGGCCGTAAGGTATTAGCCAAAGCAGACGCTTTCCGGGAAAAAGCTCACCGGGCCGGTTTACCGCTTTTAAGTTCTACCTCCCAGATTGTACCGCTTAAAACCGGCAGCAGCGAAAAAGCGCTGCATTTAGCTGATTATCTGAAAGCGCATAACATACTGGCTGTGGCCATACGCCCGCCCACTGTTCCTGACGGAAAAGCCAGGATCCGTTTTACTTTTTCAGCTGACCATACAAGAAAAGATATTGCTAAATTATTGTATGTTCTTACAGAATACAAAGAAAGGTTCGGTTTTTGAAAGTTATAGCTGTGCCCGGATGGGGTTTTACAACCGGTATAATGGCCCGCCTCCAGGTTCCTGAACTGGAAACTATTTCCTGGACCAGAGTTTTAGAAGATAAAACCATAGTGCCGGTTAAACTTAAACAGCCTGCTGTACTGCTGGGCTGGTCACTGGGCGGTTTTCTTTTATTACCATATATTACCCATCAAGCAGTAAAAAAAATAATTTTACTGGCATGCGGCGGCTCCTTTAGTAAAAGCCGGGTCAATCCCTACGGAGCTGATAAAAAAAAAATCATACTGATGAAAAAACAGGTACAGCATGATCAGCAGCAAACACTGCACCGTTTTCTTAAAACCGCTGCTTTCCCTGCTGAAGATACAAGAGCTTACCGGCAATATATCGGCAACTTTACCAGGGCGCAGCTAACCTCCGGCCTTGATTATCTGCAAAATTTTAGCTATAATGAAGATATATCAGGTTCGGAAAACAAAATCATGCTGCTTCAGGGGAGTAAAGATAAAGTTTTTCTGAAACAGGGAGCAGCTTATTTCGCCAGGCAGCATAATATACAATATTCCGAGTTCAAACATGCCGGTCATATCCTGCCCTGCAGCTTAAATAAAACTATTACCGGGCTTTTACAAAATATAATATGCACCTAGATAAAACAAAAGTTAAAAATAATTTTAACCGGGCAGCTGCCACATATGACAGCTATACTTCGCTGCAGCAGGAGATCGGCCGTAATTTGCTTGGAAATCTTCCGGCTGATCTCAAACCGCGCCGAATTCTGGATATCGGCTGCGGTACCGGTTGGTTAACAGCAAAATTAGCTGACACATATCCTGACGCGGAAATCACAGCTATGGACCTGGCTGATGCCATGATCAGGCAGGCCAGGCAGCAACATAAACGCGCCAATATAACATATATAACCGGCGATGTAGAACTTAACTGGCCTTACAGCAGATATGATCTCATATTATCCAATGCGACCATGCAGTGGATCAATGATCTAAAAAAATTATATGATAATATTATCCAAAGCATTACCCCCGGAGGTTTATTTGCTTTCTCTGTTTTTCTGAATAATACTTTTTCCCGCTTAAAAAAATTGTTTCAGCAATACGGTCAATTAATTATTTCTCATCAGCTGCCGGCCGGAGAAGATATAAAATTGCTGCTGAAAACAAATGACTTTCAGATATTGTATAGTAATGATAAAATAAGAGATATCTCCTATAAAGGTTTGATTGATTTTATGAAAAAACAACGTCTGAGCGGAACTTTAAATGCTGCTGTAACCGGCAATAAAGCAGATTTCAGCATGATAAAAAAAATACTGGGTGACAATTATATTAAAAACAAACCCTTTAGTGTTGCCTATCATTACAACGAATATATTCTGAGGAAACTCCCATGAAATATTTCTTAACCGGTACTGATACCGGAGTCGGCAAAACATACACCGCGGCCCTGATTGCCCAGGCCTGGGCACATGTCAGTAAAAGCGCAGCCTATATCAAACCGATGCAGACCGGAGCAGACAGCGATGCTGTTTTTATAAAAAAATTCATTAACAAACCAATTACTGTTAAAACACTGTATAAATTCAGACATGCCTGTTCTCCCCATCTTGCTATACGTAAAGCCAAATCCAAAAAAAAATTCACCACAACTGACTTTAAAATGCAATGTAAAAAAGAGATTAAAAAATATGATAATGTCCTTCTCGAAGGCGCCGGCGGAGTATTTGTGCCTATTTATCAAAATTACCGAATGATAGACCTGATAAAAGACCTGGAACTGCCGGTTATACTGGTAGCCCGCGCTTCACTGGGCACCCTGAATCACACCCTGCTCTCCTACGAAGCTCTGGCCGGGCGGGGAATTCGGATCAAACTGCTGGTTATTAATATTATTAATAAAAACGAGAAAAAATATATTATCAAAGATAATATCGATACTTTACACAGCCTTACCAATCTGCCGGTTTTTGTACTTCCGCACACTATGGATCTTAAAAAACGGCGCAAAACAGCAACGGAAATTATTCACTATTTATAGCAAATAGATCCCTGCCCGGAAATAAAAGCACCTCTCTTATATCCTGACTATTGGTTACAAGCATTAACAAACGGTCCAGACCGCAGGCAGCTCCGGCTGCAGCTTTAATCCGGTCCAGACAAGCCGGATAATCAGGATCATCTTTATATACTTGCCGGCCCTGCTGCCGGCGCAGATGTTTAAAATAAGCCAGTCGTGTCTGATACTCCTGCGGATCTGTCAGTTCTTCCCCGCCGTTAATTAATTCCAGGCCGGCGCAGAAAACTTCAAAGCGGGTACTGTATTTTTTATTTTTTAATCTGGTAAAACAGGCCTGAAAAGAGGGGTATTCAGTTAAAATAACCGGATGATCTGTGTTTATTTCAGGCTCTATATCCTGAACAAATATTTTAAAAAAAGCATCATCTGCATTATCTGTCCTGCCGTAACCAAGCTGCTCAGCCCGGTCAATGAGCTGATCCCAGCTGTCCAGTTTATCCAGATCTACAGAGGTATAACGTCTAAATGCAGCAGCTACGCTCATCTCTTCCCAGTTATTAAAATCCAAAGTTATATCACCGTATCGGATCTGTAAAGAATCCCGGAGAGCTTTAACAACAGCAGTAATTATACGGCGACACTCGTTTTTTATATCCGCAACCGAGCTATTTAAACAATACCATTCCAACATACTGAATTCCGGGTTATGACAAAATCCGGACAAATTTTCATTATTGCGGAAACAACGGGTAATGGTAAATATTTTCTCATATCCGGCTGCCAGAAGTTTTTTCATACTTGTTTCCGGAGATACACTTAAGTGTGTCTGATACCGGTTATTATACAAATCAAAATAAATAGTATTTACCGAATTTATAAAAGGCTCGCCGCTGCTGTAGGGAAGCATAAGCGGTGTTTCCACCTCAAAAAAACCTTTGTGGACAAAATAATCCCTGATTAAAGCATAAAGAGTATTACGCGCCAGGATAATCTCTTTTTTGGCTGCCAAACCTCTGGTGTCAGACACAACTAGTTTTCCGGATCCTGCTTTAAAACCGCTCCTATTTGCTGCATATCTGCAATAAAACCGGGATAAGTAACAGCAACCGCTTCTGCGTTATTTACCACAGTCTGACCGGCTGCTGCCAGGCCTGCCACAGTAAAAGCCATAACCATACGGTGATCATGATAACCGTTGATCTCAGCTCCTTGTAAGGGACTATGCTGAATGACCAGACCGTCCCGCTTTTCCGTAACAGTTATTCCCATTTTCCGTAGTTCACAGGCAGTAGCTGTAATACGGTCACACTCTTTATAACGGGCCTGTTCCACATTTACCAGTCTGGTCTCCCCAACTGCCTGGGAAGCAATAACAGCCAAAACAGGGAGGGCATCCGGAACATTATTCAAATCCAGCTCACGTCCCTGCAATGCAGAACGGTTTACAACTACCTGTTCAGCACTAATATCTATATCTGCACCCATATCCCGGAGCATATCAAAAACCTGTTTATCTCCCTGGGGATCCTTAAAATCCAGACCTTTTAAAACTACCTTGCTGCCGCATAAAACAGCTGCTGCCAAAGCAAATAAAGAGGAAGAAAAATCAGCTGCTACCCGGCAATTAAAAGCCTCAAGCTGCTGCCGGCCCGGTATATGGAAATGACTGTAGTCGTGAGCATGATAATTTATCTTTATACCCAATTTTTTAAGCCAGTTTAAAGTTATCTCAATATAGGGTATCTCATGCAGATTGGTGACTTTGATAGCACTGTCCTGAGAGAGAAAAGGAGCAACCATAAGTAAAGCCGTTACATACTGGGAGCTGATACCATCGATTACAGTAGATCCCCCCTGTAAAGGACCCTGAATAGTAAAAGGGCAAGTGCTGCGTTCTGACTGTACTTTAGCGCCTAAATCCTGTAAAGAAGCAAGCAGGGGCGCCATTGAACGCTGCCGGATCGAGGCATCGCCGTCAAAACTTATCTTTTGGTCAGATAAACCTGCCAAAGCTGTAAAAATACGAAGCGTTGTCCCGGAATTGCCGATATTTATCTTTTTTTTTACAGGCCGGGAAAAACCCTTAAAGCCCTTAACCGCCCATTTGCCGTTTTTATTGATTCTACAGCCTAAAGCAGCTGCTGCTTCCAGGGCTGACAAAGTATCAGCTGAACTAAGCGGTGCCTGGATAAGAGACTCTCCCCGGGCCAGGGCGGCAAAAGCTACAGCCCGGATAGTATGTGACTTGGACGGTGGTATATTAATCATACCTGTAACTTTGGATGGTTTTACAATAAATCGCATTCGCTATATCCGGGTGTGTCAGACACGTGTCCGGTGTCTGACACCGAATTATAACATGAAGCGCTTGTTTTATAGGTGATTAGTAAATTTACTAAGTTTGGCTTTTATTTTACATAAAAAGGATAATTAGCGTATCCTATATGATCATGCGGGTCACTAACCTGTAAAAATAAACGGTAGGGCCCTTTTTGGGAAGGAGTCCGGAAAACCATACGGCCGTTATCATGAATTTTAAATTTAATATCCATTTTATCCGGCTTTACTTCACGGTCCCCGCCAACAGATGTGGCCCTGCTTTCCTCATATACTTCCCAGAAAAAATCCATAGCTTCATTTTCAAATTCCTTAACAGCAACATTAACCGTATATTCGGTATCTTTTTCCAGATAACATGATTTTTGTCCGGGAAAGCCCTTGATCTCAATCCAGCCCACCCTGGGAGCCCGGTTGTCAGGCACTTCTCCGGTCCATACAGCCTCCATGATATCAACAACCGCGGTCGGACGCGGCGGTCCGCCCTGGGGATCTTCCAGAAAAAGATTAAACCATGTATGGGTACGCTCCTGTTTATAGCCCCAGACAAAAACAAATGAACCCAGGCAGCGTTCTTTACCGGTTATAAACTTATACCGGTTAAAATAATTACGCGCTTTAACAGCTGAAGGGTTTTCAATGGGCGCATCCCAGTCTGTAAGTTCCACTTCCCAAAAACCGTACGGACCCCATTCAGTAACCATATACGCCTTATCCCAATCAACCATATCAATGGCAGCAACTGCACCATTAATACCCGCATAACTGTTAACCCCGATAATATCTATCTCCGGACAGCGCTTCCGTATCTGCTTTTCCAGATCTGCATTCCAATTCACTGTTACCGTAGCTGTAGGATGATTGCCGTCATGTTTATGCGCATAGGCTGCTACATTATTGATTTGATCCCAGACTTTCATATTCTGATAGGGTACTCCATCTGTACTTTGATGATTAACCTCATTGCCGATACCATAAACAAGCAAACCGGGATGATCTTTTACAGCATCAATTATTGATGTAAAATGCTTAAAACGCTTTTGAACTGCAGCCTGGTCATTATAATCAAATCCATGCCGTTCATGATCAATCCATAAACCCAGACATACCCTAATACCGTACTTATGCGCAGCCTCTACACAGGCTAACGCATCCTGCGCATCTTTATGGCCCCAGGTTCTGATAGTATTGCCGCCCCGGGCTGCGAGCTGATCCATAGTACAGTCCCAGGAGCCGTCCTCACAGCCGTAACCAGCGCCTTTGATATAATACGGTTCATGATTAACCTCCATTGAGAAAGAACCGTCTTTGTGCTTTACCACGTGTACAGCCGCTTTTTTGTCAGGCAGATATTTTACCGGTGTTTTATCAACAATCTTCTTATGCGGTTTACGTTTTTCCCAATTTCCGGGATCGATCTCAATTTCATATTCTGATTTAATAAACTCATCCTGGGTCAGATCATTGGGGTCTTTGGGTTTTATTTTTAATTTTGCTCCTACCAGTTTCATAGGTATCTCCGGATTGTCCCGTAAAATTCTTTTAATACTGCCCAGGGCACCTGGTCCCAGAAAATAAAACCAGTCGCCAGAGGCAGCCCAGCCTACTGTTAAAGGAAAATGGAGCACTACAGCATAATATGCTTTCAGAGCCTGCCTCAAATGACCTGCTTTTTCCAGAATACCGGCAATGTAATGCTGTTTTACACCCGGATCATCACCGCACATAATCCATTTATAAAAAGCACGGCGCTGATCCTTTTTGCCGAGAAAATCCCAGTGACTGCCTATTAAAAGGCGCTTTTTTTTATAAAGCTTAAATTTGGGATCACGTTCTATCAATTTAAAAGCAGGATAAACACCGTCGCCTACAGCACGTATCAATCCGGCTTTATCCCGGATAACATAACGGTAGCGCCGGGTACCGCGGCCGCGGAAATAGCCGTATTTTTTATAGTTGATAATACCCTGTTCGCCTTTAAAATTAAGTTCAAAAGCTCTCTGCCCGGCTGTCAAAGCGGCAAACACTGTTACCCAAACCAATAATGCTGCTGTAACATATTTGAAATTCATTTCTTAACTCCTGTTTAAAATTTATGAAAACGTTTATATAATAATTATACTCTGTTTTAACTTTTATGTAAATACAAACGTTTGTAAAAAAGAATTTTTTATGTAAAATAACCTGTTTTTTTATTATTTTCGCTGTAAACTGGGTCAGCTTATAAGGAAAGCCTTTTCTTCGGTGTCAGACACATAAATGGATACTCACATAATTACATAGTTTAGCAGCTTATTTTATAAGTATCTCTTACTCCAGCACCTCTTTGCCGCTGCCGGCATTAACAACCAGCACATTTTTTAAAGGAACAACCATAGACTCAATTTTTGCCGCATAAGCCTGCTCTTCACCAGGCTCCGGCAGACGGCTGCCAATAATAGTCAGTTCTGTTTCGGCAGAGAGCTGCTCCATGGCAGCGGCAACACTGCTGCTTACAGTTTGAACAATGATTTCAGCGTCAATACGGTCCCGGGCCAGCTTATCTTTAATATTCTTACGGGCTGCCGTAATCCCTTTTTCATCGCTGATCAGACAGATCACCCGTAACCGGCAGCCATGCCAGTATTCATTAAGGGAAAGCAGATAAGCCAGCATCAGCATTAAATCCCCGTTATCACCTGCCCCGCCCCACCAAATATCAATATTTTTCCAGGTGCTATAATTGCTAAAGTTGCTGATTTTAAGTAATAAAGTATTTTTACTATCCTCCGCAGCTAAGCGCATACATTTCATCAGCAATGTTTTACCTGCTACTGTATCACTCCAGCCCAAAAGTACAGTATTGGGTCTGATCCGTCCCAGGCCGTATGTCTCCAGTTGGGTTTTAAATCCCTGCAAAAAGTCAGGTGCACGCGCGCATTCAGCCAGAGCAGGCAGCTCGTTTTCATCAAGAAATTTTTCCAATTGCTTGCGGACTGTTTTACGCAAAACAACACTGCGCTGGTCACTGGTTTTCACACACAGAAGCCGATGCAAAGAGATAATACCCTTACCCTTGCTTAGCCAGTAAGCCAACGTAATCAGGCTGAGCTGATTAGCCGGATTAGCAACAAAAGTCATAATATTCGGCTTCCAGTTTTTCATATGTTCCGCACTGGTTTCCAGATGGTTAAGGGCAAACCGGGCCAGGGAAAACCAGATACCTTCGCGCAGATCTCCCCAATTTTGTTTCAAATCCCGGTGTTTCAGATAAAAAAAGATAAGCAAAGAGAGAACCATGGCTGCTGCCGTAGCCCAGGCATTTATTAAAAACATAGCGGCATAACAACCAAAAGCGCCCAGCAGGGAAAAAAGCCAGTGGATTTTAAAAGCGGGACGAAAATTAGGACTGCTTAGTAATCTTTCCACCCCGGCTGTCAGATTAAGCATGGCATAGGTATTTAGAAAAAACATTGAAATTACCGGAGCAACCAGATCAAGATCTCCCATATAGATTACCCCGCCGGCTATAAAAAATGTAACCAATACAGCCAGACGCGGTTCAAAACGGCTGCCCAGTTTATAAGCGCAAATCCGCGGCAGGACCCGGTCTGCAGCCAGAGCCTGCATGGTACGGGGCGCGCCCATAATCGCAGTTAATGCTGAAGAGAGAGTCGCAGCCCAGATACCGGCTGTAATCAAGACAGGAAAGAGAGATATTTTCCGCATCAACAGTTTATCCCTGATAAGCGCTGCTGCATCTGCCCTGGCCCCCAAGATCCAAGCTGCGCCCAGGTATACTGCGGCTGTAAATAAAACCGCAGCAATCGTACCGCGGGGAATGGACCGGGCCGGGGTTTTCAGATCACCGGACATACTGACTCCAGCCATTATACCGGTTACGGCCGGAAAAAAAACAGCAAAAACTGTCCAAAAACTATGGCCGGCGGTATAGGCAGCTTTAAAATTTACGCTAATACTATCAGGACCGGAACCTGTAAAAAAAGAAAAAAGCGCTAAACCAAGAATAAGGACAATCATATACTGGATTCGGACCACAAAATTAACACCGATAAACGCCATAACAGCAAACAGGGTTAAAACCAGCAAGGCAGTTACTTGCGGGTCTGCGCCTGGAAAAACTGCACAGAAAATCTCAGCAAAACCAAGCAGATAAAAAGCTACGGAAACAGCCTGGGAAAGATAAAGCGGAATTCCAATCGCGCCCCCTGCCTGCAGTCCGATACTTCGGGAAATAAGGTAGTAAGCACCTCCGCCTTTGACCTGAATATTGGTAGAGATCGCAGCCAGGGAAAAGGAAGTAAGCAGGGTAATCAGATTAGCAGTTCCGATAATAATTAAAGCCCTGATTAAACCAGACTGTCCCACCACCCAGCCCAGGCGCAGGAAAAAGATAATCCCCAGTATAGTCAACACATTAGGGATAAACACCCCGCTGAGTGTGCCCAGTTTATGATGAGAACTGTTTTGCTTAGTCACTAGCAGATATTATAAAATGATCTCTGAAAAAAAAGAAAGCTGTTATGAATAAGTGCTGCTGTAATTATACTGTATTATTTATCAGTAAAGTTTTAAGTTTTTCAGAAGACAGCATCAAAAAATCGATTAATCCCATAACCGTTAATTGTTCATAATTACCCTGATTCCGGTTTTTAGTCAAAATAATTCCTTTGGGATACTTGCGGATCTGTTTTAAGTCACCGGGCCTGATCTGCGTGGTCCATTTGATCTCCAGCGGTACCAATTTTTTATTGATAATCACCGCCAGATCTACTTCCCCTTTATCTCCTTTAAGATAATAAACCGGGAAAAATCTTTTCAGATGGTTAAGACAGATACCTTCTACTATTGTGGCAGCAAAATCCGGTTTGGATAATAAAGGGTATACCTCTTTCAGTGATGTGTTATCAAGGCTGGTGTGCACAGTATGATAGATAAACGGATCATTAAAATAGATTTTACGGTTTTTTTTAGGCGCTGCCCGCAATTTATCCTCCTGCAGAGCCGGCAGCACAGAAAGTACCTGCATGTTTTCTAAAATAGCAAGGTAGTCAGCCACGGTTTTATGGTGATCAATCGAAAGGTTTTTAGCCAGACTATGCCAGGATACTTGTGTGCCCTGGCATTTACAGACGCCGCTCAGGATTTCATCAAGGTACTGTTCACTTTTATTATGTTTGAGAATATCTCCATGGATCCAGTTCAGATAGGTACGTAAGGTTGCCGGGGAAATAGTTCTGTTTTTTTCATAATCATTTATCGCCGGCAGATAACCTCCGTGAAACATATAATTGGTAAATAATTTTTCATAATCCTGCTTGCTTTTTTTTAAATGAGTTATTCTCCAGAAACTGCTGGAGCAAGCTGCGCAGCTGGTGATGATTATTGATTATTTCACCGGTAATAAAATAGACGGCCCCGGGTACAACTTCTTTTTTTTTAAGAATCATGGAGATATACTGTTTAAGAAAAGTAGTTTTTCCGGTCTGCCTTCCTCCGGTAAGGAGATAGATGCCCGGGGTTTTAAAATTATCTGTTTTAAGCAGAGGACTTTGATAGACACATGCAAGGTCCCGCAATTTTTTTAAATGGGGATCATATGTGAGATAATGTTTCAGGGAATCTCTGAATAAATTATGAAGTTCCAGTTCCGGAAGCATACAATATTATACTCTATTGATCAGGAAGGGGGCCCGGGAACCGGCTGTTCCCGGGGTGAATTACTGCTTATTTTTCCAGGCGGATGTTGTCGATACAGATCTCAATATCAGCGTTTTCAACCCCTTCTACATTAATAACCTTTATGTCTGACACATCAATAGTAGCTGCCACAGAGACATCATGCCACTGGTCTTCCCCGTCCGGAAAAGGAATCTCCTGAGTAGTATCCGAACCGTCAATAAATGTAAGTTTTTTCGAAGCACCGGCGTTTTTATGTCTGACACTAAAACATATATTACTGTAACCGGTAGCATCTATAGTATAACTCTGGGGTTCACACCAGATACTGGCCCCGAACCAACTCTGGGGCCCATCAGTAAAAGTATAAAAAGTATTGCCTTCCGGAGCTGCTGCACTGGCAGTTTGATTAACTGTAGCAGCTGAGGGATGTGGATCCCCCCACTCATTTTCAGTCCAGCCGCCCGCAGTAAGTTTATAGTTATTCTGCGCGTAAACTCCGGTAGTATAGGTATCGGAATATATTGAAAACAGATCAGGAGCATTATTGGTGCGGATATCTCCGGTAACCCGGAAAATATCCTTTTTATCCGGGGTCAGAGGCGGACTCACACTCAAAGCCTCATTGCGCTGACAATTAAAAAATATACTCAATAATATTCCGCTTGCTGCTAATAATACTGCTTTTTTTCTCATTTTAAACTCCTTAATATTTGTTTTACGGCTCCGGCGGCGGCTCTACTTTGGTGCCGTCATTTATTACCTTATATCCAAGCGCATCACCACCCAGATTGGTAAGAGGACCAATGGCCCAGGTAGCTATATAAATAAAATCACCGTCACCGGTTGTATCTGTTACAGCATCATGAAAATTAAGCAGAACAGACTGGTAGGCTCTGACAGCCATGTTGGAAAACACATTGTTACCGGTTTGCTCATAGAGGCCCTTAAGGGCTTCCGCTGTATAAAACTGGTTTTCGCCGCTGGGCCCGGCTGCCAAAACAGTAGCCCAGGCATAGAAATGAACTGCCGCATCATTAGTAGTATCCATCATTGATACCTGCCATTTACCATCCATGCCGTCAACCACAATCTCGCCCTCATAACTGGAAGGAGCACCAACTACCCCCTCGCGAAAAGGATTGTGCGGATCGTCCAGGACAGCATCCCATCCCTGTTCCGGAAAAATACCGGCATTGGTCGATAAAGCATCCATATTAAACTCTGTACCTGCCAGACCGCCGAGATATTCCGGTTCCACACCCGGATCCGGGCTGCAGGAGATCAAAGCGGCGCCTGTAAGTAAAATCAATAATACCAAAAACATTAATTTTTGTTTTATTTTCATTTTTTCCTCCTTAAAAATTAAGCTCATAATACATATTAATGGCGAACAGATCATCATTATGCTGCGGTTCCCAGTCA
>CAZFAK010000023.1:0-20485 GCA_964517045.1 uncultured Spirochaetia bacterium
GCCTGTAACGGCGTGGTAGTGCCGGCAGCCAGCAGAAGGGGTTATGTTTATATATTTGACTTTAACAGCTGCGAGGAGCTGGCGCGGTTCCAGGTCAATACCCGGGCAGCCCACCAGCCGGTATTTATTGACCGGGACTCTTTTATTATTGCCGGCGCTGAAGGCTGTATTACTGTTATTAAAAAAAACAGTATCATAAACAGGATTTATCCGGGATCGGTTATTACCACCCGGCCGGCAGTTGACGGCCATATCGTTTATTTCGGTACCGGCAACGGCTATTTTATGGCCTGTGATATCTATGACGGGAAGATTTACTGGTCCTATAAACTGCGGCACTCTCCTGCAGGCCGTGTTTTTCTGAAAGGAAAAAATGTATATTTTGGGGTTAATGATAATAATTTTTACGCTCTGGTTAAAGAGACAGGCAGTTTCCGTTTTTTGTTTAAGAATACTACACCGCCGTCAGGAGAACACCTGCGTGTTGGTAAAAACCTGGCTTATGTTACCCGGGGGGGCAAAATCCGTCTGCTTAACAGCAGCGGTACCCTGTTTTGGGATTACCAGGCCCAGTCCGGACTTACTACAGTGCCTACCCACCAAAACCAGAATTTGCTGCTGCCTTTGTCCAATGCCAGTATTGATATCATCTCTTCCGTTTCCGGAGAGCAAAAGCTTACCCTGGGTCTGGAGAGTGATCCTGTTTCGCGGGCTTTTTTTGTGGATAAAGACTTATTGTCAGTTATAACTGAAAACGGACTTATTTACAGTATGTTTATAAACTGGCAATAAATGTCAATGAATATTAAAATAAAAGGAGAAGTAAATGAAACGCTTAATTTTAAATATAATTTGTATATTATTCATTATAGCATGCGCCACTCCTACCCAGATGGGTACGGTATGGCAGGGCACCAAAAAGTTTATTGAAGCCGATACTAAACCTAAAAATATTTTTACTGCCAAAACTATAAAGTCAGTCAGTGTTATGCAGTTTGATGCCAAAGGTGTAAAAACCCTGCAGGGCCAGATTATTGATTATATGGCTCTGGGTGATACTTTTACAGATGATCTTATCCGTACCTTTTATGAAAACGGCAAGATAAAGGTGACGGTAGGTGAGTATGTAGAAGAGATGGCCCTGACAGATGAGGTGGAAAAAAAGGTTGGTGATGTTAATATTAAGCGTTCGCTTGCTAAAAGTGTTGTTAAATATAAAGCTGCTCCTTTTAGAAAGGTTGATGCCCTCTTAAGCGGACGTATAGTTTTGTTTGAGAAAGAAAAACCTTTTGAAAAAAGCTATATTGAGGTCTATCTCAAGCTTACCGATACCTATGACGGAACTGTGTTCTGGATCACACGTATCAGGGGTTTTTACGGTAATGTCATTAACACGATCGTATCTACTATAGAAAGCGGTGAATATAATGAAATATCAAAAAAATATGAAAAGGAATAATATATGCCGGTTACTGTAAACGAAATAAAAATTAAAGATGAGGTTATTGATAAAGAGGCGCAGCAGTTAAGTGATTTTTACAAAGAGCGTCTCAGTGAGGCTGAATTTTCCCGGGTTGCTCCGTCTATGCGGGAATATGCCAAAGAAAAACTGATTGCCAATGTTCTCATAGAAGAGAAAGCCAAACAGCGGGATTATCAGGTTACAGCTCAGGAAATAGATTCGGAATTAAAAAAAATGGAAGATCATTATAAAGGCCGGGAGAATTTCGAAAAAAAAATTAAAGCAGCGGGCACGGACCGGGAGACAGTTAAACAAGGTATTGCCAAAAGTTTAAAAGTTGATAAGGTTATTGAAGACCTGTGCAAAGATATGCCGCAAATAACAGAAGAGGAATGTATCTCCCTGTTTGAGCAAAACAAACAAAAATATCAGCAGCCGGAAAAGGTAAATGTCAGGCATATATTGGTAAAAGAAGATGCTAATTCCCGGGCCCGGTCCCAACTGGAGGAAGTGAAAAATAAACTTGTTAATGGTGAGTCTTTTGCTGAATTAGCATCACGTTATTCTGATTGTCCCAGCAAAGATAACGGCGGTGAGCTTGGTTTCATCAAACGCGGCGAAACAGTTCCTCCCTTTGAAGAGGCAGCCTTTGCTTTAAAACCGGGTGAATGTTCTGATATTGTAAAAACAGAGTATGGTCTGCATCTTATTTATGCTGTGGACAGGAAAGAAGCAGGGCAGCTTTCCTATGAAGAAGCTAAAGACAATATTAAGCAAAATATTTTTTATACCAGAAAAAACGAGCGTATCAATAATTTTATTAAAAAACTGAAAAAAGAAGCGTCAATCAGCGAATCCTGATCCTAGTTATCACTCCCCCGGATACGGCCTTTTTTATCAATGGGGAGAATATTTTCCGGAAAATTGTTTTTATTAAGATATCTTATTGTTTTTACCGCTTTCAGATTTTTATCATAACGCGGTATTCCCCGCGGCTGCAGGATCAGGGGAATGATCCTTCCTTTTATAAAAGCTCCGGTGTCAGCGACTGTTACCTTTAGCAGCATGGAATATCCTTTGCGGGCTTTGACGGAAAAAAGTTTATAGCCGGTAAAATTTCCCAGGGAATAGGCGATGAGTCTTTTTTTGTATAGTTCCATTCCCCGCAGCACATGCGGACCATGCCCGATAACCAGGTCGGCCCCCATGTCTACAGCTGTGCGGGCAAATTTATAAACATTTCCCCGGCGCTCGGAGTAGTAATATTCAGTTTTTTTAGGGACTTTATAGGCTTTGTTTCCTTCAGCGCCGCCATGAAAGGTTACTATCAGAATCTCTGTCTTTGCTGCTTCTTTGCGGATATAAGCAGCCGCCTTGCTAAGATTATTTATATTATTGTGGTAACTGTAACAGGAAAAACCGAGCACTGTCAGCTTAACTCCCTTAACATGCATGTAAAGCGGTTTGTTTTTGATGCCGGTATAATTTATACCATTGGCAGCGAGATAATTGGTGCACTGTTTGAATCCATTATAGCCGAAGTCGCGGGAGTGGTTATTGGCAAGATTAAGGATATCAAACCCGGCTTCAGCCAGTATCGCAGCAGTTGCCGGGGGCATGCGAAAGGCATAGACATGTTTTCCTTTTTTACGGGAATGAGTTTGCCGGCCGCAGATAACGCCTTCCAGATTACCCATTGTAATATCAGCGTTGGTCAGGAAGCGTAAAGTATCCCGGAAGACATTAAATCCGGATGGAGGCAGATAAGCCGGAGAGGGATAGTCGCTACCGGTCATAATATCACCGGTAAAATTAAAGGTAATTTTTTTTTGAGAAAAACCTGCAGGAGATAAAAAAATAAAAAGTAAGAAAAATATTTTTTTCATTAGCCGTATAATTGCAGAAAAATATAAAACAGAAACTGCGCTGGTATAACACAGTCAATAGCATCCAGCAGTCCGCCATGCCCTTTGATAATGGTGCCGCTGTCTTTTACCTCTGCGCTTCTTTTCATAATCGAGGCAATAAGATCACCGAACTGGCCTGTGAGGCAGAGCAGGAAAGAGAGAACCGCTAAAAGGGAAAGGTTGTTATGGAAAACAGTTTCCCCTGCTGTTGCCGGTGCCAGATGCAAATATAAAAAATAGACAGCCAAACCGGAGCCGGTACCGCTGGCCAGGCCGCCGGCCAGACCGGCCCATGATTTTTGCGGGGAGGAACTGAGCCCCAGTTTTTTTTTACCCCAGTATTTTCCGGTAAAGTAAGCTCCGGTATCATAAAGCCATACTACCGTGAGAATATAAAATATATAAAAGGTACCGGGACCGTGCGGATAGAACCTGATATTTACCAGGTTCAGAGGCAGTAAAGCGGCATAGAAAAAGGTAAAAAAGGCCATACTGACAGCCGGTAAAACTGTTTTGAATTTTTTATTGAAGATGGTTCTGCTGAAGTGAAATATAATAAAAACAAAGAGTACCATGGCGGTAAGCGAAATGCGGTACTCAAAAACATTGACGAGAGTGCAGTATTTCAGCGCAAATAAAAGTACCGTCATGGCATTGGTCAGAATTCTGGTAAAAGGATCTATGATTTCATTTTTAAAAGAGAGTATTTCGTTAACCAGAATCAGGGAGACAGCCAGGATAAAAACAGAAAAAACAAGGGGTGTACTGAAGTGAATCAGTAAAGCTATCAGAGGCAGAAGAATGGCCGCAGTTGTTAGCCGTTTAATCACAGGCGTGCTCCGAATCGCCGTTCCCGGTTATTATAGCTTTTAATAGCTTTGTCCAGTTCTTTTTCGGTGAAATCAGGCCACAAAACCTTACTGAAGAAAAACTCTGTATAAGCTATCTGGTAAAGAAGAAAATTGCTGATGCGTTGTTCACCGCCGGTGCGGATAAGCAGATCAGGATCACTGCAGGTGCCGGTATCCAGGTATCTTTTAAATGTATCCTCATTAAGGCGGCTGGTTTTTATTTTATTGTTTTTTAAATCACGGTAACATTTTTTGGCTGCTCTGATAATTTCGTCTCTGCCGCCGTAACTCAGGGCAATTTGAATAAGGGAGTTTTTATTATTTTTTGTTTTTTTTTCCGTATCTTTAAGCAGCTTTTTGATGCGTGGACTGAAAGGGGCTGTGTTGCCGATAATCTTTACCCTGCAGTCTTTTTGAATGATTTTTTTTATTTTTTTTTTAAAAAATGTTTCCAGCAACTGAAAAAGTACTTTTTTTTCAGCTTCCGGCCGCTGCCAGTTTTCGCTGGAAAAGGCGTATAAAGTAATTATTTTTATACCCAGCCGGCTGGCATACTCCAGAATTTTTTCAGCTCTTTCTACACCTTTTCTGTGTCCGTACGAGATGGTTTTTTTTTTCTTTCTGGCCCAGCGGCCGTTGCCGTCAAGTATGATAGCAATATGTTCAGGTAACTGGAGGGAAGTGGCATTTTCCGGCATCTTGTTTATAACTGCATTCTGCAGGGGTAAAACTAAATAGTGGTTATTTCATTGATTTTGTTTTCAGTAGTATCATCTATCTTTGTTACATATGAATCGGTAATTTTTTGTATTTCTTCCAGACTGTCATTAAGTTCATCTTCAGAAATCTCTTTATCTTTTTCCTGTTTTTTTACCTGGTCATTTGCTTCACGGCGTATATTGCGGATAGATATTTTGCAGTCTTCATTTTTCTTTTTCAGCAGTTTAACCATCTCACTGCGTCTTTCTTCCGTAAGGTCAGGCAGAGAGATATAGATAGTTGTTCCGTCAGTACGGGGATTAACGCCGAGATCAGCCTTGCGGATAGCTGACTCTACAGCCTGCAGATTGTTACCATCCCAGACATTAACTTTCAGGGTACGGGCATCAGCTACGGTTACAGAAGCGACATTATGAACAGGCAGCTGCTGCCCGTAGGCAGAGACTTTTACATTGTCCAGCATAGCTGGATGTGCTCTGCCTGTACGCATCCCCTGGTACTCGGTAAGCAGATTCTGGTAGGCTTTGTCCATTTTTTGTTTTAAATCTGTTTGTACGGCATCCGGCATATATTATTCTCCTAATTGTAATCTGTTATAGGCTTTAACTTCAAGTTCAAACCCGGTCTCCTTGGTAATATTTTTAACAAGTTGTTTAATCTTGAGGGAGGTGTCCTTAACAAAAGGCATTTCCAGCAGACATTTTTCGGAAAAGTATTTGTTCAGCTTTCCGGTTACAATTTTTTCCAGAATTTCCGGCGGTTTGCCGCTGTTTTCCATTTGTTTTAAAAATATTTGTTTTTGTTCCTCTTTTTGCTCTTCTTTTATATCTGCGGGAGATAAAGCCAGCGGGTGCATGGCAGCTATCTGCATGCAGATATCCTTGCCGAGCTGAATAACTTTTTCATTTGTAAAAGCAGCTTCCGGGCATTTGATTTCAGTCAGAACGCCTATTTTTTTATTGCTGTGCAGATATCCGCTGATAAAGCCCTGCTCGGCTTTCATGGTTACATGCTCAGCAACTTCTATCTTTTCTCCGGTTACAGCAGAGCCTTCGGTAAGCAGCGTTTTAAGCTCGTCAGAATTTATAAAAGACTCGCCCCGGCTAACATACTGTTCGCCTATTTTTTGCGCCAGTTTAAGAAAGTCTTTGTTTTTGGCTACAAAATCGGTTTCACAGCCGATCTGGATCATATATCCGGTCTGGAGATCATCAGTTACCCGGAGGTGGATAATGCCTTCACTGGCTTGTTTGTCAGCCCGTTTGGCAGCCACAGCCATTCCTTTTTCCTTAAGAATTTTTAAGGCCTTCTCTTTATCACCGTTGCTGTCTGTCAGAGCTTTTTTACAGTCCATCATACCTATACCGGTTTTTTGGCGTAGTTCTTGTACATCAGTAGCGCTAATCTTAGCCATTATTATCTCCTGTTTGGTTGTTGTTTATATTATTATTTGCAGCCGGTTCCGGAGAAGCTGCAGCAGTTGTCTTTTCCGATTCATTACTGGTATCATCCGGTTTATCAGTATTCTCAGACTCAGGTTCCGGTGCTGTCTGTTGCTGATTGTCTGCCTGGTTTGAAGAGGCTGTGTCCGGGCCGTCAGCATCGTCAGCCGGGCCGCTTTGTTCCTCCCGGGACGGTGCCTCTGTGATGCCTTGTTGTAATAATTTTTTCCCTTCTATAATGGCGTTGGCAAAGAATTTTATAAAAAGGTTGATCGCGCGTATAGCATCATCATTTCCGGGAACTACAACATCAATATCATCAGGATTGGCATTGGTATCTACCAATCCTACAACCGGTATCTGTATATTGTTAGCTTCTGCTACAGCGTTTTTTTCATATTCGGAATCAATGACCAGCAGCATATCAGGCAATCCTTTCATATTTTTTAAGCCGCCAAAGGATTCTTCGAGTTTGTTTTTTTTACGCGTCATTTGGGCAATTTCTTTTTTAGTGTAATTCTTTTTTTCCGTATCTGATTCCAGTATTTGCTCATATTTTTTTAGTTTTTTGATAGAGTTGGATACGGTTTTGTAATTGGTTAATAAGCCGCCGATCCAGCGGTTGGCAATGAAAGGTATATTACACTGCCGGGCAAATTTGGCAACTGTATTTTTGGCTTGTTTTTTGGTGCCTACCATCAAAATAGTGTATCCGTTGGCAGCTGAATTTTTAAGGTAGGTGTAGGCTTCCTGGGCCATTATCAGGGTTTTCTGCAGATCAATTATAAAGACCCCCTTTCTTTTCATAAAAATATATTTTTTCATTTTAGGGTGCCAATTGGTACTTTTGTGGCCGAAATGTACCCCTGCTTCCAGTAACTCTTTCATGCTGATTTCAGAAATGGTTTCCGAATCATCAGTTACAGGAGCGTTTTCAGTGAAACTTTCTCTATCATTATTTAAATATTCTGTGTTTACTGTATTTTCTGTCATGTTATCTCCAGCATCTTCATTTATAGTTTATGAAGATTAATTAAGTTTGGTTTAAGCAGGAATTATATTATAATCAGGCTTACAAGTCAAATTTTTTTACTTTTTGGGTTAATATATAGTAAAAAATATAGTAAAATTATCGGAAAGATTAAAATGAACTATATTTTAAAGACAGGTATTATTTTTTATTATGAATAAAAATCCGCAGAACGAGGCCCGTAAAATATTTCCGGACGGGTTTAATAATTATACATCCTGGTTTGAGGATCTTAATCTGCTGCCTGTCTATATCCGTTCCGCGCGCGCTGCGTCAGTGACTACCGCTTCCGGCCGCCGCTTGATAGATTTTGATCTTTCCGCCGGAGCTGTATACCATGGTTATAAATTCCAGCCGGTGCAGGAAAGTATCAGCAAAGCTTTAAAATCCGGTATTGGTGCTGGCGACTGTAACAATTATGAGATCCAGCTTGGACTTACTCTGAAAAAATATTTTAGTGATCTGCAGCAGCTGCGTTTCAGCCGTTCGCGTACCGAAGCAGTACTGGCTGCTCTACGCATGGCCCGGGCTTATACAAAAAAAGCAAAAGTATTAAAATTCAGCGGTTTTTATCATGGCCAGCTTAATGAGTTCCAGGTTAAAGACAGTTCCGGTAATCCTGCCTTGAATCTTCCTGACCGGCCCGGAATATGCCGCGGACAAACGCTTGATATAGTCGTGGCTGAATACGGCAACCGGCAGGAGGTAACGCGGGTATTTAAGCGTTTTGACAGGGGTCTGGCAGCAGTCATTGTGGAACCGCTTGCTACTGCTTTTGGTGTGGTTTTTCCGCCCGGAGATTTTTTAGTTAAATTAAAAGAGCTTTGTAATAAATATAAAGCTGTACTGATCTTTGATGAATCAGTTACCGCCTGCCGCGGCAGCGGCAAAAAGATTGCTACCCCGGTAGATATTATACCGGATCTGCGCATTCTGGGCGGAATTATCGGCGGCGGCATGCCGCTGGCTGCTTTTGGCGGAAGAAAAGATATCATGGATTGTCTGCAGCAAAAGCCGGCTGTTTTTTATGACGGCCTTTTTTCCGGTAATATTATTACGGCAGCAGCCGGTCTGGCAGCGTTACAGAAGATTAACAGCAAGACCGTCTCCCATATTAAAAAACTTGAAGCAATGTTGCGTGAAGGGGTTAGGGATATTATCAGAAAGAAAGGTGGTGATTATACTTTTAATTGCTGGGGCTCTGTCTTTTCTTTTCTGCAAACAAAAGAACCTTTTCCCAAACGCAGGGAAAGAGAGAAAGAATACCGGCGTAAGTATCACCGTTATTACAATTTTATGCTCAAGTCAGGCATCCGCCTGCCGTTAAACCCTTTTGCTCCCTGTTTTTTAACAGCAGCCCATACCTGCACTGATATAAACAAGTATCTTAAAGTTGTTTTTAATTATTTACAAAAATAGACTGCATTGCTTATGAAAAATATAAAATATTTTTTGCTCTTTTTTTGTTTTATTATAGTGCACAACTGTACTGCTGCTTTTATAAAAAAAACAGATTCCGTACTATTATCCTATATATATATAGATCAGGACTACAATACCAACCTGTTTGCCAACAGCAGTTATTTAATCAATAAACTGAAACATGATAAAGCTTTTGACCAGGTTAAAGTAGCTAACGTATTAAGTAAAAAAATCAAAACCCTTGTAAAGCAAAAACGCCAAATTGCATTTTTAACCTGTCCGGTTGAGTTTTTACCGCGCCGCAGTATATTAATAACCAATGCTTTTTTAACTAACCGGGCTGTGAGCAATTGTCTGGTAAGTAATGCACCGGTTTTGCCGGCCAACCGGGGAATGGGGGTGGTGCTTGATTTTAAATTTAAGAAAATAAGTGAAAACTTCGGTTTTGCAGCAGCAGCTCTGGTTTTATATATGCAAGTTATCTATTATGATCAGCAGGGCATGCCGGTAAAGGTCTGCCGAACCAAACAGACATCCACTAAAAAAGTAACCTTTGCTGCAAAACGGTTTATTCCGCCGGAGTTAATGCTGGCTGCAATGCAGCAGACTATTGATATGGCGCTGACTGACCTGGAAGGGAAAATGTATTGAAAAAATATTATAATAATTATAGGATATAAATATTAAAAAAGGATAAAACTATGAGGAAAAAAATTTTTTATGGATTAATATTACTTCTGTTTTTAGGCTGTAAAGTGCCTAAAGAGGGAGAACTGCTTACCAAAGATCAGTCGTACAAGATTTTTAAAAAATATGCCCGAAAAAATGATCTTGCCGTCAGTAATTACAGCAGTACTGCCAGTCAGCATGAGATGTATCATGTTTTCAGTAAAAAAAATAATCCTTCTCCCTATGACTCCCGGATTGACGGGGTATGGATAGACATGCGGACCGGGGATGTCGGCAGTTATGAGGATATCCAGCCGGCGGTAAGGGAATCAACTAATGACTGGCAACCAAAAAAACCTGCGGAATAAGCTTCTTTTAATTTTATTATCTTTAATATGTTTTTTTTTTATTGTTGCCTGCCGTACCCAGGCGCCTGCTTCCCGTATTAAAATTACCCGCGTAGAACCGCGGGCCAGATTACCACTGCATGATATACATTGTATTAGCATAAAATATAAGGGCAGGGGAGCAAAAAATTTAAAACCATATCATATTATACAGGAAAACAGTTCTTTTGCAGTTAGGCGTTATGAACTGGAGGGAGTAAATAATGTATTAACAACCAAAGGTATGCAGCAGCTTATAAATTTTATTAAACTGAAAGCTTTATGGGAGATAAGTATTTTAAAAACCAATGGGATGCAAAATATTCCGGAAAATATTTTTATATTTGATTTTAAAGGATCACAAGGTGCTTCCCGGCGTATATATCTTGACCGTCAAAATACACTGCATCTGCTTGAAAAAGTAAGCATATTTCTGGGTATGAATAATTATCAGGCAGGAATTCTTCCCAATCTGGATCAGTATATTATTTTTTTAAAATGAAAAACCATTATTTTCTATTTATATTTTTTTTTATCTGGAATACATTACCTGGCCTGCCGGCAGCGCAGTCTTTTAACAAAGAGACCGCGCTTTTAAAAGTATACCGCAATCTTAAAAAAAGGCAGCCTGATTTTTTCAATTTTTTTTATTTAAGCAACCGCATTCTGTCCCATAACCCGGACAGCTTGGAAATTGCTTTTTATTTATCCAACAGGAAGCTGACTTTTTTTTTAAAAGCGGATCAACCCCTGCCGGATAAGGCAGGCGCTTTTTTTACCGCTGCTTTTTACAGTGACAAGCAGCCTGCAGACGGACAAAAACTCTGGATTTACAGTAACGGTTTTAAAGCTGCCAGTCTCTATTACACTAACTCTCTGCCGTCCGGGATCTGCCGTTATTATAACAGTAATAACCGTCTGTTTAAAGCTGTTTACTACAGTAACGGTTTGCCGGTTAGTAATCCCGAGCCGGTTTTTACTGCTTTATATCAAAGAGCAAAAGGTTCAGGTCCGGCAGCGGTGAGAGAATTTCTGGATTATTTTGCTTTTACCCGCGCAGAGAGCTTACATGATCATTATGATAATTTTTGGGAAACAGGAGTGGATAGTAATCAAATTTTTTTTGTACTGCAGCTTATCGAACAGGCAGCTGTAAGTTATGAAACTATTTACCGCTACCTTATACGTGACGGTTATGTATTGTCAGTAGTTACCTGTTTTTTAAGAAATAACAGTGTCTCTTTTTTAATAGAAAAAGTAAAGAGTGATACGGATAAGGTTATGCAGCATATAAGTGTTGTTTTACTGTATAAATATTTAAATACCTTCCCCCGTTTTTTAACAGCTCCACACTGTTTTATGCGCAACAGCCGGGAGTCAACCCTGAAATTTTTACGCGGGGAAATCAGGAAAATACCGGTAAGTTATGATAAAATATATAATATTACAGATTACAAAAGTTTTAAACACTGACAATTTTATTAGTTATAAATAAAACTTTTAAACAAGAAAGCAGGGAATATGAGTTTTTATAAAATCAATCCGGATAATTACGAGAACAGTGAAGAGCTGCTTAACTTTGCTGATATAATAGAAAACCTGGTCAAGGAAAATAAAACAGCCAAAGCCATAGAACTGCTGCAGTCCAGACTGGAAAACGGAGAAACTTTTCCTATCTATTATTCTTTGCTGGCGAAAATATATGAAAAGATGAATTTAATTCACGATGCTGTAGAGACATACCAGAACGGACTGCAGAAGCATCCCGGTGATTCTTACCTGCTTATCGGTCTGGGGTTTGTTTACTACACCAACAAAGATTACCGCGAAGCAGAAAGAACCCTTACCAAGGCCTGGGTAGAGGATCCGGTTAATGTACGTCTCTTAACTGTACTGGGAAATATAAATAAAAAAAAGAAAAAATTTAAAAAAGCATCCAAATATTATAAAATAGCCAATCTGCTTGAACCGAACAATACTTTTGCGATCTACGGCATTGCCAACTGCTACCGGGGTATGGGACATTTTGCAGAGGAGCTTGAGTTCTGGCTGAAGTTTTATGAATTTGAACCAAATAATAAAATTGCCCTGACCCGTATAGGTGATTGTTATTACAAGCTGAAGCAGATGGACCAGGCTTTGATCTACTATGAAAAAGCTCTGGATATTAATTATGATTTTTACGCTTTACTGGGTAAAGCGCGTATCTATCAGGAAAAAGATGAATATGAAAAAGCACTGCACATCTATGAAGAGTTATCTGACAGTGATAAAGACAATGTCCGTTACTTCAATGAGTATATAAAATTTTTGCTTAAATTCAAAAAGATGGATAAAGCGCGTAAAATCTATAACCGGGCTGTAAAACTGTTTCCGGGCAATAATTATATAACCTCTTTAAAAGAACATTTTTAATCATCTCTCAGGGCTTTTTTAACAGCAGTAAAATCAGCGCTTATCTGTTTAAGCAGCCGGCAGCCCTGTGCGGCCATCTTACGGCAGGTTGCAGGCTCGTTAAGCAATCTCTCCAGCGCAGCAGAGAGGTTGGCGGCATCTGTTCTGAGCACTCCTTTTTGTTTTTCAAATAATGGGGTAATATCAGCAAAAGATATCATGTATTGGCCGTAAATAACCGGTTTCCGGTACTGAACAGCCTCCAGAAAGTTATGCCCGCCGCTGGATTTTATAAAGGTGTCGCCGATAAGTACTATATCCGCCCGGCTGTAAAAGTATTGCGACAGTCCCATAGCATCTACAATTAATATATCAAGGGCAGCAGGTATCTCATTTTTTAGTTCTGATAGTAAAGCACATTCTGCCCGCGAAGATAATTTTTTTTTCAGATTGCTGCTGCGGTTAATATGGCGGGGAATGAGCACAGTTAATGACGTAAAAAGATGACCGCCAAGCGCTTGGACCAGGATCTCTTCCTCTCCTTTATGGGAGGAGCCGAAGACAATGATTTTTTTATTTTGCGGCAGAGGCAGTCTGGCTTCCGGGAGATTGGCGGCGGTAGTAATGTATTTAAGATTGCCGTAGTTGCGGATAATGGATTTTTTATTTTTTAATATATTTTTAAGGCTGCCTGCACTCTGTTCATTCTGGGCCAGGATGAGGTCCAGATTATATATGAGCCTGGCAACAGGGGGAAATAAACGGTAGCTTTTAAGATCAGCCGGTTTAAGAGCAGCATTGAGAAGTATTTTTTTTATATTTTTACAGGTAGCTATATGCAGCATATTAGGCCAGAGATCATGTTCAATTATTATTATTTTTTGCGGCTTAAGTTTGCGGATAAAGGCGGACATTACCGGATAAAAATCCAGCGGTAAAAAGGAAAAAGTTATACCCGGATTTTGTTTATATTTTTGCTGCAGCATAAGATATCCTGAATCCGACATGGTGGTAATATGGATTTTTTTACTGGGCCAGAGGGGCAACAGCCGGTCCAGCAGTATTACTTCACCGCCGGAAACAGCGTGTATTAAAATAGGCCTGTTTTTACTTTTAATAAAGCCCAGACGGTTATATATTTTTTTTTTGAAGGTTGCGGCTAAAAAGAGCAAAGGCGAAATAAGCAGATAACCGGTAAAATATAATGACACCAGGATATTATAAAACAAAAACAGCATTACAGTGATTATAACATATTAGCAGCGGATTTGAAATTTAATTGAAAAACAGGGTACCGGTTTTAATTTCCGGGCGTGTTTCCGGTTCGCCTGCGGCGGCTGAACCGGAAAACAGCTTACCTGCTGCAATATTGAAGATGGCGCCGAAGTTGACCGGCGGTAGTATGCATAAGCAGGTCTGCAGTGGTTTTTATTATTTCTACTGGTCATTTTCCGGAACTGAAATAGGCGATCAGGGCCCCGCTCCCTCCCAGCCGGCGCGGCGCCTGTTTAACCCGGCAAACAAGGCTGTGGTTGTGTAAAAAGTGTTTCACCTCATCTTTTAATACCGGGCCTGCGGAGGAGTGTATACCTTTACCGGTTATTACCAGCATATTGTTACAGCGCTTTGCGGCTGCGCTGATCCTGCTCTCCAGCACAGCGAGGGCTTTTTGCAGAGTATAATTATGCAGATCGATCTTTAATTCCGGCTGGAATTTGCCTTTGGATAAAGGCTGCGGCTGCAGCGCGGGGACAGGTTCTTTCTTAAGGTTATCAAGAGAACGGTCCAGTGCAGCAAGGTTATCCCGGATCAGTTTCCGGAAATCATTTTTTTGCGGTGCGGCAGAGTGAGCGGGCCTGTCTGCTCCGCGCAGACGCTTGATATATTCCCTGTACTTTTTTTCCTCTTTCATCGGAAAAAGTATACATTAACCGCTTTATTATTGCAATACTTTTAACTTAAAACAGCTTTTAATCGTTAGCTTGCGGTTGTTTTATATAATTTAATTTTTTTTTAAGGGATAAGGCAGACCTGTAAATACTTCCTAAACAGGCTAAAATATATTAAAATATAAAGAATGAAAAGAGGAAATTTTATATTTGGGGTTTTATTTATTTTTGTTTTTATTAATTGCAATTATCTTGCTGCTGCTGAAGTTAAACTGCAAAAGCAAATTACTTCTTTGATACAATCCGTTGAGTTTCTTGAATTTTCCAACGCCGTAGCTACCGGACGTTTTATCCGGTCCAACTGGCCGGACCATGCAGAGGGAGCTGTATTGTTAACTTATGTTTATACCACTTATATGAATTATTATAAAACAAGTGTTTACGATAAGGAGTTTATCAGCAATTATTATACAGCGGAAAGTATACTGGAAAAAATCATTGCAACCAATGAAACCAATCAGAAAGCTCACTTCTATCTTGGAGTTATTTATTGTTATTATGGTATCTATAATTTAAGAAATGATAACTATTTTAAAGCTTTTTTTAAAGGTCTCAAAGGCATAAAATACCTGGAAGAGACTATCAATAATAAACCGGTTATTATTGATTCCTATTTTGGTTTGAGTCAGTTTCTGTTTTATAAATATCTTTTCGCAAAAAAGTTTTCCTGGGTAGCCGGCGCCGGTGAGAAAGAGAAGGTTTTAGCTTACAAATATCTTAAGCGTGTCAAGGAGCAGGGTAAATATATGCGGTTTGATGCTCATCTGAATGAACTGATCATGCGGCAGATAGATTATGATATGTCAGTTGATTATTATACAGATCTTAAAAAACTTATCCGTACCCACCCCGGGCATATTATTCTGGAACGGCTTAAGCTGGATTTTTTATTATATAAAAAACAATATACCAATGCTGTGAACCAGGCTGAAAACTGCCTGGCGCTGGCCCGGAAAAACAAACACAGCGGGTATCCGCTTATGCTTCAGTTTACGGTAAAAAAAGCGGAAGCTTTTGACCGCATGCAGCTAAGCCGCCAGTGCAGAACAGCACTGCTTGGCTTGACCAACTATGAACACCGGGAATGGTATCAGAATAAACCTTATGAAAAAATAGTACAAAAACTTTTGCATAAACATCGGCCGCAGACAGATGATTTGAAATAAAAAATAATCAGCAAAAAAGAGAGCTGATACCGGTACACGAGGTTTGTGCTGATCTGTCTTACAGAAACTAAAATTTATACTTTTTTTGTTGTACTTTTACAAAAATATGTTATACTTATTGTTGATGAAAACAGTGATAATCTTTTTATGCTGTATTTTTTGGGGAGCAGCGCAGGATTTTTCATTTTTACTCCGGCTTAATGATGAAGAGTTCCGGGACAAGGTTGCCTTTAAAAAGCTGGGGCGGGTAAGGGATGATCATGGCGGTACCGGAGTTGATTTCAGTATGGTAGATCAGCTGCCTTCTCCGGCAGCTTTGATATCTTTTTATGTATACGATAAAAACCCATCCTTAAAATCTTTAACCTATTACCGCTACAAACCGGTTGATGAGAATATAAAATTAACTTTGGACGGTACCAGCCGTATAGCCTGGGATATATATACCAACAGTACCAATGTTTTAAAAGAAAAATTTAAAAGAAATAATATAGAGCTGTTGACCAGAGAAGATTTTCTCAATACATCAAATCAGATATCTTCCTATCATAATATACGCTACCATGTATCACGACTAAACCAAAAAAAGAAGCAGCTTCTTTTTAACAGTATAGTGGGTACCGGCAAAAAACTATCCCAGGTAAGAGCAGGCTACCGTTATCTGCCTAATCATACCTATCCTCTGGATACAGGACTTTTAAAAACTTATCACAAGTTTAACCAGGCTTTACCCTGTGAGGCTGTAGTTGTTATTTCCCATCTGTGCAGTTCCTTTAAGCACGAGGTTTATATGCATGGTATCAATCTGGGACTCTATGCCTCCAATCCTGCTCCTGAAGACCCTCAGGAGAGATACCTGTTTCACGCATATAATAAATTTCTATGTTACAGTTATGCCACGGTTTACTGGCGGGAAAAAATAAAGATTTTTTCTTTAAAAGGTACTGTTTTTAAAGGCTTTTACAAGAACTATGATAAGGTTTTAAGCCGTTTTCTTGAAATTTTTTTTTCAGATTTGAAGCATAAACTAGACAATGAAAAATAAACTATTTTATCTATGCTTTTTCATTTTAAGCTGGAGTTGTAGTAAAGTAAAAGTTGAATTTGATGTAACCTCGCCTGACAATGCTGATAAAGGTACCTATGTTAAATATATTACGGTTAATAACAGTACTACTTATCTTATCCACAATTATGACTATTACCAGGCTGCTGCCCTGCAAAATGAAGCCCTGAACAGTATCTATTTTGATATTCTGCACCATGAAGATAAAGAGGTGCATTTATCCATAGAGGTAAGCTACCATAATGATACTCTGCTGGCAGTGAGTACCAATCTAACCAATGCCGGCAATATGCAGCAGACATATACGCTTGACGGTACTGTTTATAGCTCAAATAAAGATCTCCGTATTAAAGTCGAAAGAGAGGATAAGGAAGACCCGCTTCTGGATGCCATATGGTAAGAACAGCAAAAATATTTCTTTTTTTTCTGATAATACATACTGCAGTTGCTGCTGCGGCTGTCGGTACATCTCCCAAAAATCCGGTTCGCTTTTCCCATATAGCAGACTGGCTGGGTGACTCGCGCGCATCCTTAAAGCTGTTTGAGCAAACATTATACACAGATATGTTGGCTTTCAGGTTAAAATGGCATTTTTTCAAGGACCCTGCTTATGTTAAACTTTCCCATGGCAATGGCAAAGTTTACGAGACCCGTATATCGCATGCTACTTTTCAGGCTATGTTCTGGGGACCTTTATATGCCGCAACTGTCTGGACCGTACCTGCCTTTACAACTGATCTGGTTATTGCTTTAATGGATGATTCCGGTGAATATAATTTTCCCTTAACCAAGCTGCCCTGGAAACTGTTTATGCCCGGGTTAAAAACTTTGCGGGAGCAGTCTGACGACAGTATACCCGTACCGGAACTGTTCAGAATAAATGTGCTCTTTACTTCTGATGTAATGCTGCTTGATTTCAGGCATGTCAGCGCTCCTGATAACAGAGTAAAAAAACATTATTCCATGTTAGGTAAAAATTATATGGGCCTTTCCTTTAAATTTTTGAATAATAATTACCTTTTTACCGGTTTCAGTTTTATTTATTATCCCCATATTTACGGATATCACAATTTTAAGGGGGGTGATTATGCGGGCAGTGAGAGTATTATGGTTTACGGTACTGCCAGCGGGGAGGATGCACTTACAGATACCAGTTTTGCCAATTTCCGATATGAAACCAGAGCCAAATTTTTTCTGACCAGCAATATTCTTGATCTATTTCAGCTGCGCAGTCTTTTTAATATAGCCAATGCCCTGGACAGTCTGGACAGCCTGGGCGGTGGTCTTACTTTTAACAGAGAGGGCCGTCTCAAGTTTCATACTTATCTCTCCTATTTACATCTGCTCAAAACTGCTGCCTGGGATTCCCACTTCAGTGTTAAAAGCGGCGGTTTTTATTTTTATATAGACTATGATTTTCTTCTGAAACCTTTCTCACCACTGCAGGAGCTTAAAGGCGGTATACGTATTGTCAAGCCGGTTTCCGAGCGCCGGTGGGGTACGATTGCTCTCTATCTAAACGGCCGCGGCTCTACTTACAGGCAAAATGAGGAGCGTAAATACGGCTGGCTGGCTTCTGCCGGCTTGCTTTTTCCTTTATCCATGAAATTTATATTCGGCGCCGGGTATAATACAGATCCGACTATGGCTAAACTGCCGCTGGGTAATGATAACTTAATGTTTTTTTTCAGAATTGAAGTGGGTATGAACCGTAATTTTTCTCCCTCTTTTACTCCGGTTTACAGGGAGCATTTTTTATGAAACAAAACAAGCTGATACTGGTTTTTATTTTTATTTTGAGCCGGGCAGGCGCACAACAGGTTATGGATAACCATAGCACTAATGCTGACTCTGATGCTCCTGAGATAACAGTCACGGATAAGACCGGCCGGCGGAGTAAGACTAACCGCAGTCTAGGAAAAACGGTAAATAAAATAAGCCGCAGTTTTTCCGTAATAAAAGAAAATAAAAGAGATATTGCTGTACAAACCGGCTACAGCTATATGGGATATATAAATTTCTGGGAAAAAGATGAACTGGAAAACAGTGATGTGCTTAACAGTGTAACCGGTCTGCATGGCCTAAATTGCAGTTTTATATTTTCCGGTAAAAATTATATTACCATGCAGATGTCGCCCCGCTGGAATGCCAATAAATGTTTATTTCTAAATCTGGAAACCGGTACCAGTCGGCACATCAGCGAATTTTTCAGCTATGCAATCTTTTTTTTGGGACGGCTGATCTCTTTTAAAGATTCTATTCTAACTACCCGCGGTACCTCTCCTGACGGTCTGCAGATAGCTTTTCAGGAAACTGATGTCAAAGTAGCACGCTATAACGGAGGCCTGGGAATCATGCTGGCAGGTATGGGTGTAGCAGGAAATTTGTCGCTGGAGTACAGGGATATCTTTTTTATAAAACTGGGGCTATATTTTTCCATGACAGCAATTATGCCCAAACATGCGGCTATGGCTATAGGCGTCAACGGCCCGGATATTAAATATTATCCAAAACCGGAAAAATTTGGTTTTTTTCTGCATATACGTCCCATGAAATGGTTAATGGATATGAATTATTTTTCGTGGGGTATAATTTATCATTTTGGAAAATAATAAACAATATAAACTGCTGTTCAGGCCGGCTTTATTATCACTGAGTGTTATGCTGCTTTGTTTTATGAGTTGTTCCCCTCAAGTACGTTTTACCAATAATCATAACCGCAGTTTTGCAAATATATTCCGCGAGCAGTTTGCTGAAGATTACAGTAATGTTTCCGGTCTGGGTGTTCTGGAAGCAAAACTTGTTATACGCCTTGACGGGGAAAAGTTTAATGTCAGCACTCTTGCTGCAGGTGAAAACAGCGCCTACCGCAAGATTGATTCCGGCAGTTATCATGATTTCCAGGTGGATTTTGACCTGCAGGCAACTAATGCAACAGGTATTGTGCCTGTCTCACTTGCTTATATAGCGGAGTGGGAAATGGTACTGGATGAGTTATATGAGGATCTGGAAGATAATGATTTTTCTAAAAATGAGAAATATACTGTTGAACTGGATCTGCAGCTGCTCGAAAACGGTTATTAGCACCGCGGTAATGGAATTTTGGAAGATTTATTATTTTTTAAGTTCTACAGAGCGTTTTGCTGCTGCCTGTATGCAGTCGTTTATAATAGCGGCAAAATGGTTTTTGTCAAGGGATGCCAGTCCGGCCTCGGTTGTCCCTCCGGGGGAAGTTACCATATCACGTAAAGTGCGGGCGTTTTTATTCTGGCTTTTTAAAAGTTCAACTGCTCCGCTGACAGTCTCTTCAACCAGTTTGACAGCAATATCTTCATCAAGTCCGGCCTGCCGGGCAGCCTTGCTCATTTGAATAATATATTCATAGAGAAAAGCAGGTCCGGAGCCGGAGACAGCAGTAACAGCGTCTATTTTATCTTCGGTTACGGTAAAGAGAGTCCCTGTTTCTTTGGTTAGTTCCATTATGTCCTGTTTTTGCTCTTCAGTTATATCTGCCGCAAAGCTGATAGCTCCGGCGGCGCGGTTGATAAGGGCAGGTGTATTAGGCATGATACGCACCAGTTTTGGTACAGGATCTTTAAAAAAATCAGCAAGATTCTGAATGGTGATGCCGGCTGCGATAGAGATAAAAATTTTATTTTTTAATTCAGATATGCCGGAAAAGGAGGAAACGGTCTTTTCCATGTCCTGCGGTTTTACACATAAAAAAATAACTGCAGCCGTTTCAATTACTTCAGCAGCACTATTCACTGTTATGACCGGATAGTCCCGTGTGATATTTTCTGTTTTGGAAGGTACTTTGTCTGTTACGTATACATTTTGGGGTAAAACTTTTCTGCTTTTTAAAACAGCTTTGGCAATGGCAGCGCCCATATTGCCGGTACCGATAAAGCCGACTTTAAGTTCAGGGTCCACAGTAAATCCTTGGTTAATTAATAATTATTATTGTAATTTAAAAAGTTAAAAATAACAAGGGCTGCAGGCCAGCCGGGTGTGAATTTTC
>CAZFAK010000024.1:0-20329 GCA_964517045.1 uncultured Spirochaetia bacterium
AAAGAGATGCCCGCAAAGCCTAAAATAAAGACCCACACCGCCCAGTTAAAACTGCTGGCTCGTCTGGGACTGGAAACCGGTAATTTTAACGCCCGTTTATCTTCATTTGATTCCATTACCAACTATTACACACAGGCCAAAGCCAAACGCAATGAACTGAAATTTGAAGCAGACGGTATAGTAGTTAAAATTAACCGGCTTGAGGACCAGCAGCTTCTCGGTGTTTCCGGTAAAAGACCCAGGTATGCTATAGCCTGGAAATTCCCGCCGGACATAAAAACAACCTATTTGAAAAATATTAATTTTCAGGTAGGAAGAACCGGTTTAATAACCCCTGTAGGCATCCTGGAGCCGGTTAAAATAAACGGTGCTGTGATCAGCAAAGTAACCCTGCACAACCGTAAAGAGATCGCTAAAAAAGATATCCGCCTTAATGATAAAGTAGAGGTTATCCGTTCCGGCGATGTTATTCCCAAATTACTCAAGCCGGTAACTGCGGCACGGAAAGGCAATGAAAAAAAAATAATTTTTCCCGGCAGCTGCCCTGAATGCGGCACAGCCTTAGCTAAAGAAGATATCTATACCCGTTGTGTGAATCCCGCATGCCCGGCTAAAATTCTCAATTCCATTATCCACTTTGCCTCTAAAGAAGCAATGGATATTGACGGCCTGGGCAGTGAGATGCTTTACACCATGATAAAAAAGAAAATAATAAAATCCATTCCTGACCTGTACCGCCTGCAGCCGGACCAGCTTGACAGTTTTGAACGTATGGGCGCCAAACTTAAAGCTAACATCATCAATTCCATCAATAACAGCAAAAAACGCCCCCTGGACCGTCTTATCTATGCCCTGGGTATCAGATACATCGGCGCTAAAACTGCCAAACTGCTGGCGCGTAAATATAAAAAAATAGAAAACCTGTTTGATATCAGCCGGGATGAATTAAGCCAAATTAACGAAATCGGCGACACCATAGCCTGTTCTGTAGCTGATTATTTTAACAAACCGGAAAACAAACAAACTGTACGTCAGCTGCTGGAACTGGGAGTAACTCCCGGCATTCCTGCAGCCGGCAAACAGCATTTTCTCAGCAATAAAAAAATCATATTTACCGGCTCTTTATCCATACCGCGGCACCGGGCCAAAGAACTGGCTCTTAAAGCCGGCGCTGACATTGTCTCTGCTGTGAGTAAAAAAACCGATCTGGTAATCGCCGGGGAAAAACCCGGCTCCAAATACAGGAAAGCTTTAGCAATGAATGTTAAAATAGTCACGGAAAAAAAGTTTTTAGACATGGTTAAGGATTTGCAATGAAATATACTTTAAAATTATCTTTATTTGAATCATTACTGCTCGGACTGTTATCCGGTGTGCTGATGTATCTTAGTTTTCCCAATGATTTTCCCGGCTACCATTGCGGCTTACTGGGTTTTACAGCCTTTATACCGCTGGCCCTTGTTTATTTCAGTCAAGCTAAAAAACAAATTCTGGGGGCAACACTGGCCTTTACTATTACCTTTTATTATTTTTTCCTCTCCTGGATAAGCCGTTTTGACCCGCCGGGACTTTCCTTTCCCCTTATTGTACCGCTCATTGTAATGGCGCTTACAGTATATTATTTTCTGACTGCGCTAATATTTAAAAGGCTCAGCACCTGTTTCCCCCGGCATAAACTATGGCTTTTCCCGGTTGTTTTTACCGGACTGGAATACCTGCGGAATCTGGGCTTTTTAAAATTTCCTTACGGAATACTGGCTTATACCCAATATAAAAATCTGCCTTTTATCCAAATGAGCGACATAACCGGATACCTCGGTGTCTCTTTTATAATGTATTTTTTTACAGGATGCCTTGCGGATTATTTACTGCTTTATGTATTTAATAAAAACCGTCTTGCTTTTTTCAAAACAAAAAAAGATTATCTGCTGAACCGTTTTTCACTACTGGTACTTATGACCATGATTATCCTCAGTTACGGTTATTATAAAATGCATGAACCGGTTCAGGAAAAAAAAGTTAAAATCAGTCTGCTTCAGCCCTGGTGGGATTTTAACCGCAGTTACTCCAGAGCCAACCGGGAAAAAGTCCTGGCCAGAATGGAAAAACTGTCACAACGCGCTTTAACCGGAAACCCTGATACCAGCCTTATGGTATGGCCCGAGTCTGCGGTTAATACCTATTACCAGTATTATATACAAAGAGTAAACCGGATACCGTCTATAAAGAATAAAATAAAAACAGGCCGGTATCTTAACGAAAGAGATTACCGCATCCTGGAAGCATGGCGTTATAAACAGCTCTTCCGTAAACTGACTGCTGCCAATAAAAAATTATATCTTTTATTCGGTTCCAACGGACTGGAAAAAATTAAACAGAAAATAAAAAATGCTGATAAAAATAATAAAAAACGTATCAGTTTTAAACAGGCTAAAACCAAAGCCGCGCCTGCAAACAGGTATTATTATTACAACAGAGCGATCATGGTAAACAATGAGGCGCGTATGGTTAACAGTTACGCCAAACGCCATCTGGTTCCGTTTGCCGAATGGTTTCCCTATACCGATTATTTTCCCTGGGTAAAAAAAATACTGGATAAAGCTCATGCCAGCAGTTTCCGGCCGGGCCAAAAATTAACTGTATTTAAACATCCTGATTTTAATTTTTCCGTATTGATATGCTATGACGACTGTTTTGATAATATATGCCGTCTTTTTGTTAACCGGGGAGCTGAAGTATTAATTATCATTACCAATGATGCCTGGAGCTATTCAGCCGCATCCGAAATGAACCATTTTATACTTTCCGTATTCCGCGCTGTGGAAAACCGGCGCGCTGTTTTACGTTCAGCCAATGCCGGGGTTACCTGTCATATCAACAGTAAAGGTGAAATTGTTAAACAAGCCCCTCTTTTCCGGGAAACATATCTTAATGTTAATGTAAAAACCGGCTCAGCTAAAACTGTTTATTCCCGTTACGGCTCCTACCCCTTTATGGTGACTATAGCCGCTGTACTTGTTTTATTAATAATAAGCTTTTTCCGTAAAAACCCCTTGCAAAAAAAAAATTCACCTCTTACAATAACAGAAAATAAAAACAATGAAAATACTTAAAAATCTCACTTTTTATATTTATATAATCGGTATAACTTTAACTTTATTACTTACAGTCTATGCGGTTAGTGCTGTTTGCAGTAATAATAAAAAATTTTATTTCTATTACTATAATCCTCTGAAAAATGAGCTGGACCGCGAGATTAAAACTGTTTCTCTGCCGCACGCCCCGGACCGGGAAAAGATTATCCGGAAGGTTCTCGCTGCTCATCTGCTCGGACCTGTTTCACACCATCTCCGAAACAGTACCCCGGAGATGACCGGAATCACACGCATTTATCTGGCCCCGGATAAAACACTCTACCTTAACCTTGACCGTTATTACCTTTTTAACGTTACCCCTGAAAATGAAAAAAAATTTATTTATTCATTGTATAACACCATCTTCAAAAATTTCAGAAAAATAATAGAAAAGATAGTCATAACTGTTGACGGCCGGCAGTTTGCCAGGGTAAAAGGAGGCTATTATTACCCGCCGCAAGGATTTTCCTTAAAAAAGCGTTAAAAGCGGTATTATCCTCCAGCTTTTTTAAATTAAATTTAACTATTTGTACTAATAATCCTTGACATTTTTCAGGTTAAAGTATAAAATAAACGTAAATTATCCGAAAATTAAGTGATAAATATATTTGCAATTAAAGGAGTTTGACTATGATAAAAAAGTCTTTATCAATTAGTATCATCGCAG
This sequence comes from uncultured Spirochaetia bacterium, assembly GCA_964517045.1. Taxonomy (GTDB): domain Bacteria; phylum Spirochaetota; class UBA12135; order COTS27; family CAZFAK01; genus CAZFAK01. The sequence continues at coordinate 3,802 of CAZFAK010000024.1, forward strand.
CTTGCAGTTGTATATTTGCAGCATATACCAATGTGCTCATTGACTTCAACGAGATAAAAACCTGGGATGATATGGACCCTAAAAATACCAATGAAGCCAAGTTTGCCAAACGAGCAGTAGCTACCGAATGGATAGCTGAATTAAACTCATCCGCTGATTTTGCCCTCAGCCGCAAACTTACTTATGTTAAGTCAGTCGACTGTGATTTTAATCAGGTAGCGCAGATCCACCCCGATTATGCTTTCAAAGACGGCTCCAAGCAGGGAAAAGTACTCGGTGTGCGCGCCCATTTCCCGGTAAGTGATTACGGTGCTTATGTTACAGTTAAACCCAAATGGCCCTTTCCTTATTATGCCGGTGACAATGGTACTGCTTTCCTTAATAAAGGCATGATTAACAATTTCGGCCCGATGAAAAGTATAAGCGCCTGGGTAAAAGGCAAATCCTACCCTAATACTTTTTTTATAAATCTGCGCGACCAGGACGGCCAGGTTGATATTTATAAAATGGGTGATGTAAGCCACTACGGCTGGAAAGTGCTAACTTATAAAAATCAAAACTATCTCGCCAATGTGCGTGACCGTGAAATTGAAAACGTGCCGATGTATCCCAGAGTTGAACCGCTGGTAGTATTTGATTCAATGGTTTTTTACAAAGACGGGCAAAAGGGTTATGACGGTAACTTTATTGCTTATGTATCCTGGATTGAGGTAGAACATGACAAAGCTATCATACAGGAATATGACGATATCGATGATGAGGGAACCTGGGGCATCAATAAAGAACGCGTTGACCAACGCAAAGCCTGGGAAAAAGACAAATATAAAAGAGCTTCCGAATTAGAGGATCTGGAACGGCAAAAAATGAATCTGCCGCCTAAATATGACAATCCGGATATGAGAGAAACAACCGGAGAAACAGGTACCGAGTAAACTTTAAATAAAAGCAAACTCCTTTAATTGGCGCAAAAGAATATAACCATACTGGAGGAAGAGACAACTCTCGAAGGAGAGTTGTCCTTCTCTTCTCCGGTAGTGATTAAAGGCAGATTTACAGGCACTATTGACAGTCAGGGGAATATCTCGGTTGCTCCTTCCGGAGTGGTCGAAGCTGAGATCAAAGCTGATAATATTACAATTGCAGGCAGGGTAACCGGAAACTGTTATGCCAGGGAAAAAATCGAATTATGTAATACTGCCAACCTTAAAGGAAATATCAAATCGCAGAAAATAAAAATTGCCGACAATGCAGCTTTTGACGGTAATTGTGAAATGACTAAATAAACCTTCCCCGGCTTTGTTTTATGGCAATAAACGCAACTGTCCGCAAAGACCTCCGCTTTAACTGGCATCCCAGCACTCAGATGAAAGACACGGAAATCTTTCCGCCGGCAGAGATCGAATCCGCACGCGGCGCATATATCCATCTTAAATCCGGGAAAACTCTGATCGACGGTATCAGCAGCTGGTGGTGCAAAAACCTGGGACACAGACACCCTTTGATAACCAGGGGGGTTAAAAAACAATTAGATAAATTTGAACATGTGATTTTCGCCAATACCACCCATAAGCTGGCAGCAGATGTTTCCCGGAAAATCATTAAAACCCTGGCCCCCTATATGCAGCGTGTTTTCTACGGCGGCGACGGCGCGACTGCGGTAGAGATCGCTATGAAGATGAGTTATCAATATCACCGCCTTCATGGTACAGGTAAAAATAAATTTGCTTTCCTGGAAAACAGCTACCATGGTGAGACCATTCTTGCCTATGCTGTCAGCGACCTGGGACGCTATAAAAACCATTTTAAAAGATTACTTCCCGCTGCTGTAAAACTGGGTCCAGTCCGCTATACCCGGGGACCGGATGATCCGCTGTGGATGGACTGTTCATCTTACTGGCCGGCAATAAACCAAAAACTTGAGCGCCATAAAAAAAAAATATGCGCTGTCATCCTGGAACCGGTGGTACAGGGAGCAGGCGGCATGCTTATTTATTCACCTGAGCTGATTAAAAAAATAAGACAGTGGTGTACTGCCAACAAGACTCACTTAATAAAAAACTGGCACTGGATCATGCCGGTGTTAAAGCTGATTTTATCTGTCTTTTAAAAGGCCTGACAGCCGGCTATCTTCCTTTTTCCGCTGTCCTGACCAATGAACATATTTATCAGACTTTTTATGATGATTACAACACCAATAAAGCATTTATGCATTCCAACACTTTTACCGGTTCCGCTTTGGGACTGGCGGCTGCGGCAGCTGCTCTGCAAGCCTATCAAAAAGAAAAAATATTTCATCAAAACAATACCAGCTACCGTTATCTGCATAAAGCTATGCAACAGGCCGCTGATGATACAGGACTGCTCAGCAATATCCGTTCCCTGGGCTGGATAACTGCTGCTGATATTACTGTTAATGGGAAAAAACTTCCGGCTGAAAAAAGAACCGGTTTTAAATTTTTCCGGCAGGCGGTTAAAAACGGTGCCCTGCTGCGCCCCCTGGGCGATACTATCTATTTTATGCCGCCCTGTAATGTCTCCCGGAAAACTATTGCTAAACTGGCTGCGATTACAGCACGCACCTTAAAAGAGATTATCTAAAATTAAATTTACCCGGGCCAGAAATAGTTTTTAATAACTTTAAAAACCGATCCCATATCAAGATCAGCCTGCAGATTCAGCTCTGCCAGCGTAAGATTATAACAGGCCTGACAGTAATTTAAAGTCTGTAAATGGTTAAAAGAAGCCCTGATTCCGTCGGTTTTAATATTTTTAACGGCAAGAGTACCAACTGTCTGATAACAGGGATAGACATCACCATTAGCCTCTATAAAAGCAAAACGCCGGCCGGCAAAACAGGGAATTAAATATTTCCGCCGGGAAGCGGACAAAGCAGATATCTCCGCCGGTAAGTAACACTCTTTTTTAAAATCCGGCCAGTGCAGAGCCTGCCGGTAGTTTTTATCAGAATAATACACCGGATACCCGTTTTGTTTTAATTTAATAATTCTTTTTACAACATTACGGTACTGCTCATCATCTACTTTATTCAAAGCATTACGGCCGGCAGCATCAAGTTTGGCAACTGCAATATTATAGGTGATATTAGCCCTGTATTTTTTGATTAATTCAGCCAGATATTCAATGTCATTGATATTATTATCAATAATAGTAGCAAAAACAAGTGTTCTTACATTATAGCCGGCAGCGGTTTCCATAGCATGCAGGGTTTTGGTAAAAGTTCCTTTTCCCCGCAGCCAGTCATTATATTCCTGACGGCCGTCCAATGACAGAACAATAAGGTCAACTTTGCGGTAAATACGGCTTATATATTTATCCAGTAATATTCCATTGGTACAAAGACTTATCTCCATGCCCTTGCTGTTGATATAATCAATAATATCAACAATATCCCTGCGTACAAGCGGTTCACCGCCTTCAATAGTAATGCGTCTGGTACCCATCTCCTGCAGCTGATCTATGGTGCGGAAAATAATATCAGCAGGCAGCTCCTCACGCTGCAGATCACCGTAAGCACCGTAACAGTGCTTACAACGCAGATTACATCTGCCCGTTATAGCCCAGTTAATCATAAAGGGGAACCGCCGTCCGGTAACTTTAGCACGCAGAAGGGAAGTTCCCATACCAATTTTTTTTATTAATGACATAATTTCACCTGTTCTTTATAATTTTAATATTACAAACCGGTTTAGTTAGCTCGCTTTGCAATGTTTTACGCAGCAGACCTCTTAAAAAACCTGCTATATATATTATATGATTAAGACAGAAAAACAGCGGGAAAAAAACGGGAAATTGCCGTCTGGTTAAAATGTAACTGAAAAAAGCAGCCAGATCAAAAAAAATATATAATCCAAACGGTATAAGTAAAAAAAACTGTCCGGAATAACTGTACGGGGTATATTTTACTATCCATAAAAAAAAAGGCAGTGTTAGCAAATATAAAACAAAAAACAACGGAAGCAAAAGCATTATGTTAAAGCTGGCCGGCATTAATCTGGTCTGTTCTCCGCGTCCCCGGCCGTAAGTGAATAATTGTTTTATAAATTTAAAAAAGGATGCACGCTGGGATCTTTTAATGTAAAAACCGGGATCATAACACACCCGAAAGCCTGCCTGTTTTACCCGGCTGATAAACTCGTTTTCCTCATTAGGATAGAGTTTCTCATTAAAATAACCAACCTTGTTAAACAACTCTTTTTTAACAAGCAGATTGCATAAAATAAGCTCACTGTCGTCTGTAGAGCGGAACCTGCCCCTGGCTGCGTAACGGGACGCTATGCTCCCCACAGCCCAGGGAGAGCTGAATACAGCCTTGAAATTTTGCTGCAGACATGTATCGCTATCCGGCGTTAAGGCCGGGCCGCCCAGAACAGCAATATCCGGCTGCTCCTGTATTAAAGCAGCCGCTCTTTTTAAAGCATCTGCTGAGATCTTAGAATCATTATCGATAAAATATATATAGCTGTAGCGCGCCTTAGTTATACAGCGGTTACGCTGATAGGTGGGATTATTACCGGTAGCTGTTATGATCTGGTACTGCAGGTTATTTTCCCGGCATGCGTCTTTTATACACTTTACAGTTGCGCTGATAGCTTCTGTTGCACGGTGCGGTATAATAAAGGTTATCTTAAATGCTGTCATCTTTGCCGGTTTTTAACATATTATTTAAAATATTCAGACGCCTTTTCTTTTCCGCTTTACTTAATTTTTGACTATAGGCAGCAGCCTCTGTCCCGGGCCGGTCCGAATAAGCCGCAGTATTAACCCAGTCAAAGCCTATCTCCCTGATAGCTGTCAGTAAAGTGTTAAAAGCTTTTTCTGTTTCCCCGGGAAAGCCGACAATCACATCAGTGCCGATACAAATACCCGGAACAATTTTACGTAAATATTTTACCTTATCTCTATATTCCTGTAAAGTATAACCGCGTTTCATCTGCCGCAGAATATTGTCATCTGCATGCTGAACAGGGAAATGAATTTCACGGTTAATATTAGGATAGGAGGCAATAACCCGGGCCAGTTTAACAGAGACATCTTTAGGGTGAGAGGTTAAAAAATCTATTTTTTCAAGCCATGGAAACGAAGCAGCCGTATCAGCCAGCAGTTCAGGGAAACCATAATCCCGGTAAAGATTTTTACCGTAAGAGTTTACATTCTGTCCCAGCAGGACTATTTGCGAAAATCCTTTTTCCCGTAATCCGGTAATTTCTTTAAATATATCTTCCCGGCTACGGCTTACCTCCCGGCCGCGGGTATAAGGTACAATGCAGTAGGAACAAAAATTGTCGCAGCCGTACATTACCGGGATCCAGGCCCGTTTACCCGGGTCTCTTTTAAGCGCAGCCTGCTGTTCAGAGCAGTTATCTTTTGCTACAGCACGGTTTTTTCTTAATCTTTTTATCTGCTCTTGCAGCGGCAGGCGGTTCTCAAGATATTGAGATATGTCCATAATATTGTTAACTCCCCAGATATAGTCTATAAACGGCGCCTTTTTTAAAAGATCTTCCTGCAAATACTGAGGCATACAGCCGCAGACTGCTATTTTCTGCCTGGTATGGTGTTGCTGCCGGTAATGATTTAACTCATGCAGGCGGCCATAGACTTTACGCTCCGCATTTTCCCGGACCGCACAGGTATTCAGAATAATCAGGTCAGCTTTTATATATTGCCCGGTTTCCTGCAAGCCGTAATCATCCAGTAATCCCTTCAAAAATTCACTGTCATTTTTATTCATTTGACAGCCGTAAGTAAACACATAATATTTAAGCGGCATATCAGGAGTACCAGACCCGGGCGACAAATTGTAATTTAATTAACTTATCGTATAATTTTTTTCCTGGTAATATACGTAAATTATCAGCTTCTACTGTAATCTCTTTTTGTGTTCCGGTTTGAAAATGCAGATAAACCAGACAATGACCGCCGTAATAATGGTGCAATACATCTTTCAAGCCGGCAAGCTGATCCTCGGATATCTGCGGATGCGAGAATTGGATATGCAGCTGCTGATAACTTTTTTTCGGAATTTTATCCTCGGAAAAAGGTACAATCTCGGAAGCAATAATTCCCTCTCCTTTCTCATTCTTTTGATATCTTCCGGTTATAATAACAGGATATTCCAGCTGAAAAAAATTCTTTTTGTTTTGTTTAATTATTTTTTTAATTTTATTTAATGTTGACGGAAAAACAACTACATCGGCAGACCCCTGCATATTGTCAACAGCGATAAAAGCCATCTCCTCGTTTTTCTCTCTGGTAAAATGCTGGCGGTATTTACTTATAATACCGGCAAGTTTGATCTCCCGTCCGTCTGGCCATTGTTCGGCTTTGGCAAGATCAACATTGGAAACAAGATTGAACTGCTGACCGTATTTAAGTATGGGGTCATATTTTAATAAAAGCCCCAGACCGGTGCGCTCTTCCTCTTTTAACTGGTTATGGGTGGCTTTAAAACTGCGGCAGCGGTCAAGAATACAGCTGTAGTCAAAAGGTTTATCGTTATGACTGGTAAAAATATTCAGTTGTCCTCCCCGGGCAAACTGTGTTTCCTTTGCTACCTGTTCCTCCAGCTTGGGATATACCTTAAGCAGCTGTACCGCATTCAAACCCAAAGAATCAAAAACACCGGCTCTTATCAGCTGTTCCACCACCTGTTTGTTTACTTTAGTACAGCGGTTCCTTTTTAAAAAATCAACAAATGATAAATAACTGCCGTTTTGTTTTCTTTCATTTAAAATAACACTTCCTGCTGCCCGGGCCACACCCTTAATCGCGCCCAGACCGTAACTGATACGTATACCGTCGGTGGTAAAAATCAGTTCAGATTCATTAATATCCGGAGGAATTATTTTTAAATTCATGGATTTTGCTTCCTCAATATATTTTTTTATCTCATCAGTTTTTTCTATTTCAGAGTTAAGTAAAGCTGTCATGAACTCGGAAGCGTATTTAACTTTCAGATAAGCAGTACGATAGGCAACTACTGCATAGCTGGCTGCGTGCGCTTTATTAAATCCGTATCCTGAAAAAGGCATAATAATTTTGGCAAAAAAGAAAACAGCCTCCGTTTCCTCCATTCCTGTTTCAACGCAGCCCTTGATAAACTCTTTTTTAATCCTGGGTATCAGCGCCGTCTTTTTCTTGGCCACAGCTTTCCGCATAATATCCGCTTTGCCGAGTGAAAATCCAGCCAGTTCCTGACCGATTTTCATTATCTGTTCCTGATAAATAGGAATGTTATTGGTTGGTTCAAGAATTTTTTTAAGCTTTTCATATTTGTTAATTAATTTTTTTAAATGGTTATAATCGTTTTCCTTTTCCTGGTCCCGAAAAAAAGGCTGACGGCCATGCCTGGCTGCAATATAAACCGGAATCCATGCCATCGGACCGGGCCTGTACATAGCATTCATAGCGATCAAGTCATGAATAGATGCCGGCTTTAACTCTTTTAAATATTTACGCATACCCTCAGACTCAAACTGAAAAACACCTGCAGTTTTTCCCTCGGCAAAAAGCCGGTAGGTATCTTTATCATCTGTACTTAAAGCTTCTATATCAATATGCTGATCATGATTTTTTTTAATTAATTTTAAAACATCATCAATGATAGAAAGAGTACGCAGACCCAAAAAATCCATCTTAATAAGGCCGCACTCTTTTTCCAGGCGCGGTCCCTCAAACTGGGTACATACAATTTCCGGTTCCTCTTCGGTACGGTAAGTAGGTATATAATTGGTAATGTCCTGATCAGCAATGATCACCCCGGCAGCATGAATGCCGGTTTGACGGGTAAGTCCTTCCAGCTTTAAGGATATCTGAAATATGCGCTGAAACAGCGGTTCCCCCATAATTGCTTCACTGAATTCCGGTACTGTATCAAAAGCCTGCTGCAGGGAGTAGTTTTGCGGGATCAAAGCGGAAAGCCGGTTGGCAGTGTTAAAATCCAGTCCAAATACACGCGCCACATCTTTTAAAACCTGCTTGGCTTTTAATTTATTGTAAGTAACTATCTGACATATTACTTCTGAACCGTATTTGTTGCGGATATATTCTATGACCTCTTCCCGGCGGTTATCCTGAAAATCAATATCCACATCCGGCAGATCAATACGGTCAGGATTTAAAAAACGCTCAAACAAGAGTTCATAGGCAAGCGGATCAAGATCAGTGATCCCCATGCAGTAGGAAACCAGGGAACCGGCGGCAGAGCCCCGGCCCGGCCCTACCAGTATACCCTTATTTTTGGCATAGTTAACAAAATCAGCTACAATTAAAAAGTAAGCTGCAAAATCCATACTCTCTATTACCTTTAATTCATAGTTAAGACGTTTTATGTAGTTATCGGTTACAGATGTTACTTTATTTTTTAATCTGCTAAAACACTCTTTCCTTAAATAGTTTAAAGGAGACTGATTACCGGGCAGTTGTATAACCGGCCAATGCGGCCTGGGCTTTAATGAGAGAGGGACGTCACAGACAGACGCGATTTTAAAAGCATTATCGACTGCCTCGGGTAAAAAAGTAAAATCAGCCTGCATCTCTTCCAGGGTTTTAAAATGGTATCCCTTACCGGGAAGCACCTGTCTCTGACCATGAGATATTCCCTTTTTCCACTCCATCTTGGCATGCTGGGAAATACACAGCATAACTTCCTGCGCATAACTGTCATCCCGTGAAATATAAAAAACCTCGCTGCAGGCTACTACCGGCAGCCCTGTTTCCTCCTTTAAGGTCAATATCTGTTTTATGACTTTTTCGTCTTCTTTAGTATAATGATTCTGCAGTTCAAGATAAAAACGTTCCGGGCCGAATAACTCTTTAAAAAAAAAGGCCTTTTTCCTGGCGGCCGCTATATTATCTTTGCGTATATGGCTGGTTACCACTCCTTTGCGGTTGCCTGAAAGACAGATAAGACCGCTTTTATATTTTTTTAACAAATCAGCTGTTATAAAAGAACTCCCGTCCCGGTAATTTTCATAGCTGTAGGAAACAAGCTTGATAAGATTATGATAGCCGATCATATTTTCAGCCAGTAATACCAGCTGATACAGGTTATTGTTCATCCTGATATATAACTCGCTGCCGAAAATCAGTTTAATAGCTGTCTTGTTTTTTTTATTAAACTGGGTAAGCTTGGAATACATTTCCAGTATACCGAACATATTGCCGCTATCAGTTAAAGCAATAGCCGGAGCATCTGTTTCATAAGCTGCGTTTAGCAAACTGTCTATATCAGCAATACTTTGCAGAAATGAAAAATCACTGTGTGTATGAAGATGTACAAAACCAGCCATGTCCCCCCCTGAGCATCGGACCATAATTATATATCCAAATCAAGCAGAGGTCAAATTTAAGTGTATTTTTTTTTCCGGCTGCCGGCAAACTCAGATCAGCCCCTCTTTTTTAAAAGAAAAAAAATTTAAATTATTAACTATTAAATGATCAACCAGGTTAATACCCAGCAATTTGCCGCCTTTTTCCACTTTTCTGGTAAAAATTATATCCTCCTCACTGGGATTTATATCACCCGAGGGGTGATTATGAACCAGGATAATATTACGGGCATTACAGCGCAGGCCGGTTATAAATATATCACCCGGAGAAATATGAATAAAATTATATGATCCCCGGGCAATATTTTTAGCCCTGATCAATTCATTTTTAACATTAAGATATAAACACCTCAGGGTTTCGCTTGTGGCAAAACGCACTGTGGGTACAAGTGAAAAAGCGCTTGCCGGAGTATTCACAGCTATGTGCTGACTGCTGTTTTTACCCAGCCGGTAATTTATCTCCATAATTGTTTTAATTTTTTCAATTATTTTTGAGCCTGCCCCCCGGCGTACAGCATTGTTCAGAATATCTTTTGAGGATAATTTTTCTACACTGTACTGTTTAAATACTTCATTGAAAAGCTTTTTATATTTACTATTGTTTTTAACTTCCAGACACCTTAAAAAAAGATCCGCGGTAGATAAGTCTTTCATAATTTATAACTCCTGTTTTTTACTAACTATATACGTTTAAAATTACATAAAAATCGAATTTTTTTTAATTTTTTTTTTAGAAGCAAAAATTATTTTAAATTGAGCAAAATTTGAAAATTTTAAAAGAGAAATAAAAAAGAAATAAAGAAAATTATAAAAAATGCAGAATTTTAAAAGTGTTTATCCGCCTGATGCGGACAAACACTTTTAAAAAATAATGATTATTTTAACAACGGCAGTACCTGTTGGGCTTTCATATTAGCCTGAGCTACCATTGAAGTTCCGGCCTGAGAAAGAATCTGATCTTTAACCAGTTTAGACATTCTCTTCGCCATATCAGTATCACGTATACGGCTTTCAGAGGCCTGCAGATTTTCTTCACCGATAGCCAGTGCTTTCATAGTATGACCCAGACGGTTTTGGTAAGCACCGAGGTCAGCACGCTGCTTGTTAACTTTTTTCAAAGCTTCATCAACCATGCCGATAACAGCATTAGCTTTGTCCGGTGTAGATATACTTATAAAAGTAGCTGTAGCAGCAATACCGGTTTTTGCCTTAAGGCCCAAAGCCTGTGTGTTCATAGTACCGATATACGCTCTTTCACGCTGGTCCATATTAGCTCCGATATGAAACCACATGGAAGCCGTAGGTGTATTATAACCTTCAGCCCGTGCAAAACGGCCGGTAAGCATATTCATACCGTTAAATTGTGCATGAGAGGCGATACGGTCAACTTCGTCAATTAACTGACTTATTTCAACCTGTATCTGCATACGGTCTTCATCCGAGTAAATACCGTTTGAAGCCTGGACAGCCAGTTCACGAATACGCTGCAAAACAGCGGTAGTTTCCCCCAGATATCCTTCTGTAGTCTGGATAAAAGAGACATCATCCTGCGCATTAAGACCCGCACGATGGAGACCTCTTACCTGAGCCCGCATTTTTTCGGAAACAGCCAGTCCTGAAGCATCGTCACCCGCTTTGTTTATGCGCATGCCGGATGCCAGTTTTTCCATATGACCGGTCACTTCCTTGTTTTTGAAATGCAAAACACGGTTTGCATTTATCGCTGATAAATTATGATTTATAATCATCTCAATCCTCCTTGATTTTGATGAAAAATTTTTTTTTAGTCAGACATCCATGTCTAACTACTTATTAAGTTTATCGGTCTGCCGGGGGGTTTCTTTACCAAAAAAAAGAGAGCGAATAAACTAAAGTTTATAAAACTCAAACCGCCTGTTTTAATATATTTGGCTGTAAATTATATAGTTGCGGATAACCTTTTGTACATACCGCTCTGTCTCGTCAAAAGGGATATGAATAGCAAAATGTAACAACGACCGGTATTTTTGACGCTGCCAGCGGGCAATATTACCGCTGCCGGCATTATATGCTGCCAGAGCATATATAGTATGGTTAAACTGCTTAAGCAAATCTGCAAAATAACTGATCCCCAGCTGCAGATTCAATTCCGGATCAAACAGGTCAAATGTAAAAAAATCATTAAATTTACGTTTTTTATATATCCAGTTACCGGTACTGTACATCAGCTGCATCAAACCGCTGGCTCCGGCCGCAGAAACCGCTTTTTCCTTGAAATAACTCTCGGCTCGTATTATACTGTAAACCACAGCCGGTTTCACTTTATACAGGGAACTAATATACTCTACTTCATTTTTACGAAAGCGGGGATAAATACGCTTATAAAAGGAATAGGGCAAAAAAGCTTTATAACGGCATCTTTTATATATATAGTAATACTGCCGCAACAGACCGGTTTTATCATTACGGTAGCGGTAAAGGTAATTCAGATAACAAAATTGCAAAAATTTTTTATCTTTAAAGCGTTGTTTTATCTCCGTTTCCGCCAGCTTATCATAACCTAAAGCTAAAAAACCTTTTAAACGCTGCCAGTAACTGGATTGTTTACATAAATTGCTGTTGTTATAATAATTACTGAAATAGCTGCTTTTTTGGATTAAGAGTTTTTTTTTATAATAATCATTGGCAGTAAAAAAAGGCCGTATAAGATTGGTTATATGGTTGATACTACCTGTATTGGAAACAAGCAGCAGACAATTACTGTTATGTTCTTTTATCTTTGCCTGCAGGAGAGTTACACCGGGAAAAATATTACTATAGTTACGGTTTAAAAAATAGTCATAGAAAAAATCACGGTTTTTCCTGATAATAGTCTCTGTTTCTTCAGCCTGATAAAGCATGCTGATAAAATTATAATCCTGCTGACGGCTGCGGTAAGCTGTTTTTAACTGCTTTAAACCGCTGTTAATATTACTTTGCATCAACAACTCTAAGGCTTTCTGCTTACGGATAACATAGCTTTGATAACTGTGCGGAAATTTAGCAAGATACTTTTTCTTAACAAGATCATATCGCTTTTCTGATACAGCAGAGGCTACAGACAGCAATAAACGCCAACTGCGCTCATCATCATAAACAGAACAAAAGCGGCGGCAGATTTTATAAGATGTTTTATATTTATGAAGGCGCTTATAATTTTTAATTAAAAAATAATCAGTCCAGTAAAGACGATTTTTATCTTTTGCTGAAGAAGGTTTATCTTTAAATGCATTTAAAACCCTGATTGATTTTTTATATTTAGCAGTATAGTAGTAAACAGCGCCAATGTAATAATCACAGGGAAGACCAGGCTTGATCTGCTTAACATATGAAAACAACTGCAAACTTTTTTTATAAAAACCGTTTTTATACAAAAGCCAGGCATAATTGTATAAAAAATCAGCTTTATAAGCTCCCGGCCGGGAACAGGGGGCCTTATTTGATTTATTATCATAATATTTTTCTAAAAATAAAAGCATAGCATCAAATTTCCTGGTCCGGTATTGTCTGACTGCCGTGTGAGCGAGCTTTATTAAAAAATTACTTTGATACTCCGCTTCCTGATTCTGCAGATAATTAAAAATATACAGCCATTGGTCAGCTGTAAAACGATTGGAAAGAAAGCTGCTCCCGGGTTGTGTATAAAATTTTATCTGCACAGGAAGATAGATAATTCTTTCATTTAAAACAGAATCCGGAAACAGCTGTTTAAATTTTTTTATTTGATTGGAGACTGCTCCGTATTTTTTTTGTGTTAAATTTTGCTCAATCCTGAGCAATAACTTTAAATCATCAACTGTTTGATTGGTTTTATCCTGCAGCTGCTTTTTATATTGCTGCAGGTAGTCCCCCCCCCATATATCCGCTTTTAAATTAAAACAAAAAGCTGTTAAAAATAAAAGAAAAAATTTAATTACTTTTTCCTGCTGTATTTTTTAAAATATTTTTTAATAAAAGTAAACCTTAAAAAAGGTACCCGTAGAAGTGCTTCTATAAATATAGCAGTACTCATCTTGGAGCTGCCCAGATGACGGTCATAAAAGACAAAAGGAATCTCTTTTATCTTATAGCCGAATCTGGAGATGATGTAGTTCATTTCAATCTGAAAACTGTAACCGTCTGATTTTATTTTATCCAGATTTATATTCTGTAAAACCCTGCGTTTATAGCATTTAAAGCCGCCGGTTGTGTCCTTGATTTTTATACCCGTAAAAAAACGGACATAAATACCGGCAAAATAGGACAATAAAATCCTTGTTAAAGGCCAGTTAATAACCGAGATGCCATGAATATACCTGCTGCCGATAACTATATCATTTTTTTTAATCTGGGTCAGCAGTTCCGGTATCTTTGCCGGCGGATGGGATAAATCAGCATCCATCTGTATGATATAGGAAGGCTGGTAAGCAAGTACATGCCGGAAGCCATGAATATATGCTTTGCCGATACCCTCTTTTTTTTTCCGTTTGACAAGATGAATTTTTTTATTGCTACGGGCCAGTTTTAATACTTCTCTGCCCGTACCGTCCGGAGAATTGTCATCAACAATAAAAATATGACATTTTTTACAATAAGTAAAAATTTTTTTTATTAATTCTTTAATGTTGTTTTTTTCATTATATGTAGGTATAACAATAGCTGTTTCCATGTCTTTCCTTGTATAATCAAAGGACACATATTATAATATATCCATATTTTAAAAGCAATTATATATATGGAAGAGCAAAATAAAAATTTAACCTATACCCTGTTTCTCATTTTTACTGTAAGTATTATATTCTATAAATTAAACGCAGCCGGAGTTACACTGCAGGCTTTTGCCGATATTTTTTTTATTTTTATCACAGCCGGCATGCTCCTTACCTATATCGCTATTTTAAAAGCCAAAGAGTTTAAAACTTTTTCTATATCCATCATCTTCCCCCCCTATATGATACGTTTCATTCTGAATATGAAACTTTCCGCAGCTAAAAAAGTTATAGCTATCCTGACAATGGGTTCTTTTATTATGTTATTACTGATTAATATATTAAAGATAGTTCTGACACCGCAAATGTAACATTTTGCTGTCATGTCAGCTTTAAACCACCAGGATAATTTACAAAAAAAACTTTCCCTTATGCCTGAGAGCGCCGGCATATATAAAATGCTGGATAAAAATAAAAAAATTCTATATATCGGTAAAGCCAAAAATCTGAAAAAACGGATCAGCAGTTATTTCAACAAACAGGACAACCGCTTGATGATTAAAAACATGCTGCCGGCGATAGCGGATATTGAGTTTATAATAACCGGCTCGGAAAAAGAAGCACTTATACTGGAAAATAATCTTATCAAAAGATACAAACCTTTCTATAATCTTGATCTGAAAGACAATAAAACTTTTCCCTACCTTAAAATAACCTGCCGGGAAGATTATCCCCGCATTATAAAAACCAGAGTTTATAATAAAAAAGGTATTTATTTCGGACCTTATACTGATGTCTCCCTGCTGCATAAACAAATGGAAGTAATAAAACAATACTACGCGTATAAAAAATGTAAAAAAAACAGGTTCAGCAAAAATGATAAGCCATGTTTATACTACCATATGGGCCAGTGCCCTGGTGTTTGTACAGGTAAAATAAGCAAAACAAAATACAAACAAACAATAGATGAGATCTGTTCCCTGCTTAAAGGCAATACTGATACGGTAATAAAAGAACTGGAAAAGGAGATGAAATATTATGCCCGGGAAAAGATGTTTGAAAAAGCTATCAGGACGCGTGATAAAATTCAAGCACTTAAAACTCTCGCCGAAAGACAGTATGTATCCTGTTTTAATAATAAAAATTTTGATGTTATAAACTATTTTATATCTGAAGAAACATTAATTATCGCCCATCTGCTTTTCCGGAATGGAAAACTTATTAATAAAATAACCAATCATTTTACTAATAAACTTTTTCACAGAAACAATCCTGCGCATATCACTTTTTTAAGTGACGCTATTAATGAATATCTGATCCAATATTATAAAAAATTACCGGTACCGGTAAAAGAGGTTTATCTGCCTTTCCTGTATATAAATACTCAAAGCACAGCAGCTATTATAAATGATATTTTCAGCGGACAAAATCATAACAGCAAACCGCTTAAAACCAAAATAACTTTTCCGGTAAAAGGTGAAAAAAAAAGACTGCTTGAACTGGCCGGCAGCAATGCCCGCATCTCTTTTTTCCAGTTACAAAATAACCAAAAATACGGCCGCCGGCTAATTGAGCTGCGTAACAAACTTAAGCTCAAAAGGATCCCCAGGGTTATTGAAGCTTTTGATATTGCCAATACCGGTTTGAGTGCTGTTGTGGCCGGCATGGTTAGATATGTTAACGCTGAAAAAGATAAAAAAAACTACCGTGTTTTTAATATTAAAACAGTTACTAATAAACCTGATGATTATAAAGCTGTAAAAGAAGCTGTTCTGCGGCGTTACCAGCGGTTAATCTCCGAGAAAAAAAAGTTACCGGATCTTATTCTGATTGACGGCGGCAAAGGACAGCTTACAGCAGCAGGTTCTGCCCTGGACAGGCTTAATATTAAAGGTCAGCCTGTAATAGCAATAGCTAAAAAAAAAGAGCAAATTTTTGTTCCGAAAAAAGATAAACCGCTGGATTTTGCTCCTGATTCCCCCGCCCTTAAATATTTGATCCAGATCAGAGATGAAACCCACCGTTTTACCAATTCCAGACATATTAACAAAAGGGATAAAACAGCTCTAAAAAGCATACTTAATCAGATCAAAGGGATAGGTCCGGCTAAACGGCAGCTGCTGCTCAACCGTTTTAAAACTATAGATAGTATTAAAAAAGCTGAACTGAATGAAGTTGCAGCCCTTCCCTACTTCAGTACCAGGGATTTTCAGCGTCTGCAGCGGTTTTTCAGTGCTTAAACTTAACTAATAATCTATATAAATTTTCCGCTTTGATTCAAATATGTTTTTATTTTTAATGCGCGGCACAACCAGGTAATAACCGCGTCCCAGCAGCTCACCTTCAGATGTTTTACCATTAAAAGTAAAGCGGGACTCATACATATAATCAGTATTATTTTTTATTATATTTTGAACTCTGCCATTTATATCTATAACCAGCAGATCAACTGCCGCGGCAGCATCTTTTTTG